>JALVCR010000319.1 GCA_027009865.1 Campylobacterales bacterium | reverse complement strand
CTTCTCTATTTCGTCTCTCCACTCATCTATAGTCTGATAATTGCTGTAATAATCGTTTACATCCCCTTCAAGATGAATTTTAGGCCATCTTTTATAAGCTCTTGGAATCTCAGGCTCGATTACCGAAGATAGAGAATCTAAGATGGATATTACTCTATTTGGTTTAAAAGTATAGCTTAAATGAGTCATAAATTTTGATATAAATCTCTCTTTGAATTTATCGTTTTTTAGAAGATTTCTAATCAAAAATGTTGACCATTCCGGATTTGGCCAGGAATCTCCTTTGGTTGTGGCAACCTCTAAGAGATTATAATCGACTCCCGCTACGCTATCTCTTAGAGAAAATCCAAAATCGGTATCAAATATTATCCATCTCCATTTTCCATCCTCTTTTTGCTCTCTCCAATATCTCACGTTATTTCCTGGCCAATCCCAATTTCCAAAAAATATCTCAGAAATCTCATAATCTATAAATTCGTCTATATCTATTTTGGAAGCTACATAATCATAAGCCTCATCATTAGATAAATCATTATCTTTTATATAGTCTATCAGTTTGTCATACTCCTCTCTGCTTCCTTCCAAAGGATAGGCATTGTTTTCTAAAAGATCAACTTTTTTCACTTTTCTATTGTTTTTTAGATAGTCTTTATTTATCTTCTCTCTTATATTATAAAGCCCCCAAAATTTCCCATTTAAAAACACTAAGGCTGGTTTATAAGCCTGCCTGTCAACATCTGTAGTATCTTTTATTAAGGTTTGCATAAAGCCATCCCTTAACATACTCTTACCCCAATCATTGCCGGAATTTCTTAAAATAAAATCTTCAAATTCATAAATGTTTTTATCGTCAAATAATTTATACTCAAGCTTATCTATTCCATACTTTTTCTTAATTTTAATAGCAAAAGATTTTTGAGGAACCGATCTTGAACAATGTCCCATAATCTCTACGCCGACATCGATATTAAATCCCAAACTTTTGTTTTTATCAAAATACTCCACATTAGCCGCTCTCTCCCAATCTTGGTAAAAATTAGCCACTTTAGGACCAAAACACCCTTTTGAAGGAGCGCCGTTTTTCCCAACCGTATAGATTCCCATCTCATCATCGTAAAGATATTTTGGATCTATGCTTAAAGATACAACCGGAAGGGTCGAATTTTCATCTATAAAATATGTTTTAGTAACAATTTTACTCTCAAAAAGATTCTCGCTATATCTAACCGCCCTTACAACGGTTGTTTTATCTATTTTTATAGGAGATGAGTAAAGAAGAGAGTTTTTGCTTGGATTTGACCCGTCAAGAGTGTAATAAATTTTATCTCTTTTGCCTATATCTTCAAAAGATAAAATTTGAGGAGAGTTATAGAATCCCTCTTTCAAAGAAAATTTTGGAGGATTTGATCTTTTTAAAACAGGAAGCCCTCCAAGATTTGGAGCTTTTGGTGTTGGCTGCATATATATAAACTTCCCTTTTGGAGAGACTCCATAAGAGATATCGCTATCTTGCTCTCTATATCTCATGTAAGAGACCACATCCCCCAAAGGATCGAACAAAACAATGCTCTCCCCTTTGCTTGATAGTTTAAAATTTGTATGAACCTCTTTTAAAATACCGTTCTTCTCATCTGCCCAAAAGAGCTTATACCCTTTAGCTTTAATAACTACATTGCCTATTTGAAACTTCTTCTCTTTAATATCGTCGCTTATATAGTATCCTGAGAGATTTATATCTCTATCTTCATTATTTTTAATCTCAATCCAATCGGAGAAATTAAAAAAATCCCTGTCATAAGCTGTTTTAGTGTTAGCCGCCATAACCTCGTTTATTTGTATATCTACGTTATAATCTCCAAGATAGCTCTTTGTAATTTCCCTAAATTCGGGGGAATCTAAAAATGCTTTTACAATATACTCTCTATCTTTCCCCTCTTTTAGCTTCTTTTTCCAAAAATCAAACCCTTCTTTATCAGGCTCTCTATTCATTAAAGTTCTATAAACAATAGTTAAAAAATCTTCATCGCTTAGATTTCTGTTCTCAAACTCTTTTGATAAAAAAAATCCCAACGCTATATCTTTTGCGCTCTTTTTCTTTGTTTTAAGCTGTTCGTTCCAATACTCAAGCCCAGCTCCGTCGGCTCTTCTATTTAAAACTATATTATAAAACCTCTCTATAAAGGCTACTCTTTCATCATTTTTATTATGAGCCAATATTCCATAATCGTTTTGAGTAAGATTCGTAAACTCATCTGAGAGGGCAAATCCGTAAAAAATCTGATCTCTATGTCTGTTGTGATTTTTCATCTCATTTACCCAATAGCTAAGTCCGGTAGGTTCAGGCTCTCTGTTTAAAAGAGTTTTATACATTCTTTTTACAAACTCTTCATCTGATAAATTGGAATCTTCAAACTCTTTGCTTATAAAAAATTGATGAGCTACATTTGTAGCGCTTGTATTCTCATACAAAAGCTTCTTAACCCAAAAATTTTTTCCCGCATCGTCGGGAGTTCTGTTTAAAATGTTTTTGTAAAGACGCTCTACAAAATCTTCAACTTTTTTATTTGAATCTTTTGCATTCAAAAAACCGACAAAAACAAAAAGTAAAAAAATAAACAGTATCCTAAATCCTCTTTTCATCTCTTCAACCTTCTAAATAATTTTTAAAGTATATTAATTATATGATTTTTTCTTTAGAGGTAAATAAAAAATTATTAAGAGAGATTGCAGAAAATAAAAGTTAAAGAGAGTCAATCAAAAGAGACCAAAAAGGTCTCTTTTAGCAGTTCTTGCGCGCCTCTTTCAAAGTATCGGCTATTAAAAACGCAAGCTCTAAAGCTTGATTTGCGTTTAATCTTGGATCGCAGTGAGTGTGGTATCTGTCTTGTAAATTCTCTTCTGTAAGCTGCTCGGCTCCTCCGATACACTCAGTTACCTCTTTTCCTGTCATCTCAAGATGTATTCCTCCCGCATAAGTGCCTTCCGCTTTATGGATAGCAAAGAAATTTTTAACCTCTTCCAAAACATTGTCAAACACTCTTGTTTTATAATTATTGGAGGTTTTTATTGTATTTCCGTGCATCGGATCGCAGCTCCAAAGAACTTTTCTTCCCTCTCTTTGAACCGCTCTTAAAAGAGGAGGAAGACCCTCTTGAACCTTTTTAGCTCCCATTCTTACAATAACATTCAATCTTCCAGGCTCATTATTTGGATTTAAGATATCTATCAACTTTAAAAGCTCATCGGGTGAAAGAGAAGGTCCTGCTTTAACTCCTATTGGATTATCTATCCCTCTTAAAAACTCTACATGAGCTCCGTCAACCTGTCTTGTTCTATCTCCAATCCATAACATATGGGCAGAGCAGTCATACCATTTACCGGTTAGGCTGTCTCTTCTTGTCAAAGCCTCTTCATAATTTAAAAGCAAAGCCTCGTGAGAAGAGTATAAAACCGTCTCTCTAATTTGAGGAGAGTTTTCGCTTGTAATCCCGCAAGCTTCCATAAAATGGAGAGCTTGAGTAATTCTGTCGGCTAAATCTCTATATCTCTCTCCAACAGCTCCCTCTCTTACAAATCCCATATTCCACTGATGCACTTTATGCAAATCGGCATATCCGCCTCTTGCAAAAGCTCTTAGAAGATTTTGAGTAGCTGCCGATTGGTTATATGCTCTAAGCATTCTGTAAGGGTCAGGCACTCTTGCCTCTTCGCTAAACTCTATAGAGTTTATTATATCTCCCCTATAGCTTGGAAGAGTAACGTCTCCTATTGTCTCAGTATCGCTGCTTCTTGGCTTTGCAAACTGTCCGGCTATCCTTCCAACTTTAACTACGGGACAACCTCCGGCAAAAGTTAAGATAACGGACATTTGAAGCATAACTTTGAAAAAATCCCTTATATTATCCGCATTAAACTCCGCAAAACTCTCCGCACAATCTCCGCCTTGAAGCAAAAAGGCTTTTCCTTCAGTCGCGTCTGCAAGCTTCTTTTTTAGATTTCTCGCCTCTTCGGCAAAAACCAAAGGAGGATATTTATTTAAAATATCCTCAACTTTATTTAAAATTTCAGGATCCGGATATGTCGGATGCTGCACTATCGGTTTTAATCTCCAGCTTGATTTATTCCAGTCGCTCATCATTTCACCTTAATTTTTTTCGCATTATTATATTACTTAATATATTTGAAGTCAAATAAATTTTGATATAATCAAGATAAAAAGGAGATGTATGAGTGAATTTCTAATTGCAATCTCGGTAGGCTCTCTGGTAGCCTTTATTCTTTTTTACAATATAAAAGAGATAACCCAAAAAATAGAAAAAGAGGAGGATAAAAGTCACTTTTACTCCTCCTTTAGCCTAAAAATTGAAGAGAGATTAAGAGAGATAAGAGAAAAAGTTCAAAAAGGAATTTTAAAATTAAAAAATGAGAATTTAAAAAAGGAGTTTGAAGATAAAATATCAGACACCATAAGAGAGACTCTTCTTTTTGAAACGATAGAGGCAAAAAAATTAAACAATGAAAAAGCAGAAGAGAGACTCTTTAAAATCCTATCAAGCGCAGAGGAGATAATAAAAAATTATTTAAAAGATGGAGACGAGATTGCCGATAATTTACGAGAAAAACTATATGAGGATTATGAGCGGATAAAAAATGATATCGAATAAAAACAACAAAAAAAACGATATAATAGAATTTTCCACAATTGAGAGCCAATGCGTATATCTACCAAATGAGAGAATGAGAATGAGGTATAAATATATAAAAAATGCCTCATTTTCATTAAATTCCAAACTAACCCAAAGAGGATGGAGAAGGTTTGGAGAGTATTACTCAAGACCCTTTTGCAAAGCTTGCAGCAAATGTTTAAGCCTTAGAATAGATGCGCAAAATTTCAGATTCTCAAAATCTGTTAGAAGAACTTTTAGAAAAAACAAAAACACATCAATCGTTTTGCAAAAGCCTTCCGTCTCAACTCATCATCTAAGACTTTATGAAAAATATCATAAATTTATGGAAAAGAAGAAAGGTTGGAAATACACTCCCCTCTCTCCTGCCATTTACAGCGAATTATATGTTCAAGGGCATGGAGATTTTGGCAAAGAGATACTATATTTTCATAATTTCAAACTGGTAGGAGTCGATTTGATAGATATCTGCGAAGATGGAATATCTTCTATATATTTTTACTATGATCCCGATTTTTCAAAACTATCTTTGGGAAGATACTCTATATATCAGCAGATTTTAATGGCTAAAAAATACAATTTAAAATGGATATATTTGGGATATTACGTAAAAGAGTGCAACTCTTTAAATTACAAATCCTCCTATACTCCATATCAGATATTAAAAGGAAACCCCTCTTTAGAAGAGGAGCCCGTTTGGTTTTATCCTCCAGATCAAGAGGAGATATTAAAAAAGATTAAAGCCCGAAACTCTCCACAAGCTTTTTAAACTCTTTTGAATAGGTAAAGCCTCTTACCACCTCAAACCGGCTAACTCCCTTGGATAATCTCTTTAGCCAATACTCTCTTCCATTTTTATCGGAAGCCCTGTCAAAAAATGTGTTGTAAACAATCTCCACAAACTCTTCATCGCTTAAATTTTTGTTTTTAAACTCCTGGCTGTTAAAAAATCCCAAAGCCGCTTCTTGGGGAGTTTTCTCCTTTGTTTTTATAACTCCGACCCAAAAATTAAGCCCTCCCAAATCAAAACCGCGCTGAAGAATATTTTTATAAAATCTTTTTACAAAAGCTTCCAAAGGATTGAAATCCACAACTCTAAATGATATGCTTTTTTGATTTTTTTTGGCATTTGAAGCAAATATTTCAGATTTAACCTCTATCTTGCCTTCATCTCTTTTTATAACCTCGCAAACGGCTGTTATATTTGCGCTCTCATCTTTTTGCAAAGAAGGTATATAAACTTTAAGATATGGGGATTTTTTAACTATCTCCCCTTTGGAGATTATAGCATCTTTAAAAACAAGACCTCTTGCCATAGGGATCTTTACAACGACTCCTTTGGCCTCTTTATCGTTTTGATTTGTTACTTTAAGAGAAACATGCAAAATATCTCCCCTGTTTATATGCTTTAATCTTGGCGTATCGTAAGATATGGCTTTAAAGATTGAAACATTTAAAGGGGAGAGAACAAAAGAGTGCTCATAAGCTCCGCTATCGCAAGAGATTCTTTGATATTTTCTTTGATCTTTTTCTTCACACTCGCTTTCTATCCCCTGGCCTATTGCCTTGGATGAAGAGTTTAAAGAT
>JALVCR010000318.1 GCA_027009865.1 Campylobacterales bacterium | reverse complement strand
ATGAAAAATAGATACATATTATAACGATAAAGAGGCAATAGAGATATTAAGAAAAAACGGTATGAAAAAGAGATTTGACTGGAACTCTTCGGCTAAAGCGTATGAAGATATCTACAATCTTGCCATATTCAAAAGAAAATGCAGAAAATATCAATAAGGATAAAAAATGAAAAATCCCGTAAGTTACGACTTTTCGCTGTTTAGCGATTTTGACATATATCTTTTTAAAGAGGGAAAACATACAAAACTATACGATAAACTCGGCTCTCACATCATAAAAGAAAAAGGGGGAGTATATTTTGCCCTCTGGGCGCCAAATGCCGAGTTTGTAAGCGTTAGAGGGGATTTTAACAATTACGATCCAAACTCTCATCCACTTAAATTAAGAGAGGACGGTTCTGGAATTTGGGAAGGATTTATAAAGGGAGTAAAAAAGGGAGATACTTATAAATACCATATAAAATCGAAATATCACGGAATTGTTCACGATAAAAGCGATCCTTACGGCTTTTTTTGGGAAGTCCCGCCAAAATCGGCCACAAGGGTATGGGATATAGAAGGCTATAATTGGCAAGATGAAGAGTGGATGAAAACAAGAGATAAAAAAAACTCCCTAAACGCTCCAATAAACGTATATGAAGTTCATCTTGGCTCTTGGAGGAGAAAAGTAGAAGAGAAAAACAGATTCCTAACATACAAAGAGTTAGCAGATGAGCTTGTTTTGTATCTAAAAGAGATGAACTACACACACGTAGAGCTTCTTCCAATAACCGAATACCCCTTTGACGGCTCTTGGGGATATCAGACGATAGGATATTTCGCTCCCACATCAAGATACGGAACTCCTCAAGATTTTATGTATTTTGTGGATAAGATGCATCAAAACGGAATCGGCGTCATTATGGACTGGGTTCCTTCACATTTTGCGGTGGATATGCACGGGCTTATAAATTTTGACGGAACCGCTCTTTATGAGCATGCAGACCCAAGACAAGGGTATCATCCAGAATGGGGAAGCATAATTTTCAATTATGGAAGAAATGAAGTTAAGGAATTTTTAATAAGCAGCGCAATGTTTTGGCTTGAGAAGTATCATATAGACGGAATAAGAGTAGATGCCGTAGCCTCAATGCTTTATCTTGATTATGCAAGAAAAGATGGAGAGTGGATACCCAATAAATATGGAGGAAATGAAAATTTAGAGGCGGTAGAGTTTTTGAAAGAATTAAATCAAACAATTTACACTTCTCACCCCGGCATTGTAAGCATAGCCGAAGAATCGACCGCATGGCCTATGGTAACCAAACCTCCATATATGGGAGGGCTTGGATTTGGGCTTAAATGGAATATGGGATGGATGCACGATACTTTAAGCTATTTTAAAAAAGATCCGATTTTCAGGCAATATCATCATGACAGACTAACTTTTACCATCTGGTATGCTTTTGATGAGAATTTCATTCTTCCTTTAAGCCATGATGAAGTTGTGCATATGAAAGGCTCCCTTATAAATAAAATGCCGGGACTATATGAAGATAAATTTGCAAATTTAAGAGCTCTCTTTTCTTATATGACAGCTCATCCCGGAAAAAAGCTTCTCTTTATGGGAGGGGAGTTTGCACAGTTTAGAGAGTGGAACTATAAAGAGAGTTTGGATTGGCATCTTTTGGATTTTCCTTTGCACAAAGGAATCCAAAGAATGGTAAAAGATTTAAACGCTCTTTACAAAAAAGAAAAAGCCTTATACCTATATGATGTGGATAGAAGAGGATTTGAGTGGATAGATTATACCGATTATCAAAATAATATAATATCTTTTATTAGAAAGAGCGATGAAGAGGAGATAGTAATAGTTTGCAATTTCGCTCCCGTAGAGAGAATAGGATATAGGATAGGAGTTAGCAAAAAAGGTTTTTATAAAGAGATATTTAACTCCGACTCAAAGATATACGGTGGAAGAAATATAGGAAATCTTGGAGGCAAGAGAGCCGAAAATATACCGATGCACGGCAGAGAATTCTCCCTTAATCTAACCCTCCCCCCTCTTGGAGTTTTATACCTTAAAAGAGAAAAGTAATATCGCTTTTCTCTTTTTGAAAATTATTTAGCTTTTATTCTCTAAATTTCTCTATGATATAATTCTTTAATCTAAAAAAGAAAGAGTTTGATGGACTTTCATAAAATATGGCATACCTTAACAACCATAAACGCCGTTACTATAATTACGTTTATTTTAGCTTTTGCGGCAATTGCCCATATGCTTTCGCAAAGGCATAAACCATCAAGTATGATAGCTTGGTTTGTTATTATTTTAGCTGTTCCTTATATTGGAATACCACTTTATATCATATTTAGCGGAAGAAAAATAGATAAAATAATTAAAAGCAAAAAGAGAATAGAGCTTAAAAGATTTTATGAAGTCGGAGATTATCTAAATTCTCCCATAGAGAAGCTTCTAAGAGCAAATTCAATAGCTGGAGCAGTTGGAGAAAATGAGGTTACTTTATGCAAAGACGGAGTTGAGGCGTATAAAAATATAATAAAAATGCTAAAAAACGCTAAAGAATCTATCTATATCACTACATATATTTTAAAAAAAGATGAAACTACCAAAAATATTGTAGAAATTTTAATAAAAAAGGCAAAAGAGGGAGTGGAAGTTAAACTGCTGATAGACTCAATCGGCTCCTTTAAACTGGAATTAAACCCGGATATTTTAAAACCTCTAAAAGAAGCCGGAGGAGATTTTGTATTTTTTATGTCCGTTTTTAAAAAACCGATTACCTCAAAACTTAATCTAAGAAACCATAGAAAGATGATAATTGTAGATAAAAAAATAGTTTTAAGTGGAGGAATGAATATAGCAAAAGAGTATATCTCTTATAAATATCATAAAAATATGTGGGTCGATCTCTCTTTTATTATAAAAGGAAGAGCTGCTATGCACTATTTTGAGATATTTAAATTTGACTGGGAATTTGAAACAGGGGAAGTTTTAAGAAGCGATTTTAAAGTTTTGCCCAAACTAAAATTTGATGGAAGCATAGTTCAAGTGGTTCCATCAGGCCCCGATGTAGAGAGAGACGCTCTTTATGAAGCGGTTTTAGCCGAAATTTTCTTGGCAAAGAACAGAATATGGATAGTATCCCCATATTTTATTCCTGATGAGTCCTTGCTTGACGCTTTGATTGTCGCAAAACATAAAGGAGTGGACGTTAAAATAATTACAGCAAAAATCTCAGACCACTTCTTTTTGGATGTGGCAAGAAGAGGATATTTAAGAGAGCTTTTTAATGAAAATATAGAAATTCTCCTTTACAAAAGCAAAATGATTCACGCAAAAGCGATGCTTTTTGACGATATAGCGATAATGGGATCAAGCAATTTTGATATTAGAAGCTTCTTTTACAATTTTGAAGCAGTCTCCTTTTTTTATAGCAAAAAGGATATAGAAAGCGTAAAAGCATGGATAGAATCTCTTTTTAAAGAGTGCGACAGGGGAATAAAACCGACAAACAGAATTGGAATTTTATATGAAAATATATTTAAATTAATGGCTCCCGTATTATGAAAAGATTTTTAATAAAAATAGAGAAAAAAAACTCCCTTTTGCTAAAAAGCATTTCAAAAAGAAGCCTATACCACAAAGATATAAGCGTATTGGTTTGGAATGTCTATAAACAAAACGACAAACCCCACTGGCAAAATGAATTTAAAAAGATTATGTTTTTGCACCATCCCGATATCATTCTTTTTCAAGAGAGTGTGGCAAATTTTCATATAAATCCGATAGGCTCTTATAACTACTACGGATACTTATTTTTCCCCAATTTCTCATACAAACAGAGATATTTCGGACTTTTAAACGCTTCAAGAAGCAAAATAATAGATTTCAAATCCTATTTTAGCAAACATAAAGAGCCGATTTTAAAAACTCCCAAAATGATTCTTGCTACCAAATATCTTTTAAACAATTTTCAAACTCTGCTTGTAATAAATGTTCATCTAATAAATTTCGTAAAATTTGAAAAGTTTGCATATCAGTTAAAGCAGATAGAAAATCTCTGTTTAGAAAACACTCCCTTAATACTTGCCGGAGATTTTAATACCTGGAATAGAAAGAGAGTAAATTTTTTATATGAAATGGCTAAAAATTTGAATTTAAAAAGAGTGGAATTTGAAAATGAGGGCAAAAGAAGCATATTAAAATATCCACTTGATCATATCTTTTACAGAGGATTAAATTTAAAAAGAGGAGAGGTTTTAAGCTTTCCTCAAAGCTCGGATCATAAACCTCTAATAGCCTCTTTTACAATAAAAGAGGCTAATTTATACCAAAACTCTTTAATAAGTTTTCAAACTCTTTAGAATCTATAAAATAGTTTATTACATCCTCTCTTTTAGCACCTTTTGAAAGCTCTTTAAGCCAATAGGAAGCGCCCTCTTTATCCGGTTCTCTTTGAAAAATTGTTCTATAAATAGTTCTTAAAAATTCCTCATCACTTAAATTTTTTGATTTAAATTCATCGCTTTCAAAAAAGAATCTAACTACCTCTTTAGCCTCTCTTTTCCCTTTTAAAAGCCTCTCTCTCCAATATTTAACGCCCTCTCTATCCGGTTCTCTCTCCAAAATATTTATATATAAAAAGTTTATAAACTTATTTATTTTCTCAAACTTTTTATTATCAATTATTTGAAAAATCATCAATCCTGCATTCTCATCTGCTATAAAAATCTTATCTTTTAATACTCTAATGCCAAGAGTATCATATCCTATTATAAAATCTTTACTCCCCTCTTTTGCAGTTTCCAAAATATCGCTTATTGGAAATGAAGAAAGCCCCTTATTCTCATCAGCAACCAAAAGTATTGAATCAAAAAAGGCTATATCCATAGCTTTTGATTTAGTTTTCATATGATCTAAAAATTTAGGTGAAAATATATCTTTTATATCGTAAATTTCAACCCCTCCTTCTCCTTCGGCAACATATAATTTATCTCCTTTTATTCCCAAAGAGAAAGCATCGCCTTTTGTATTTATGGAAGTTATCATTTTTGGATTTGTTAAATCTTTAATATCGAATATAAAAATCCCTTTTTCTCCTGCAGCTACAAAAAGATTATCCCCAGCTATCTTTATATCTCTTTTAAAATCACTCATATCATAGGATGGAGCTACAAGATATTTGGTAAATTTTTTATACTCTTTGGAACCAAGAGATATTTTAGAAATAACTTTAGGATTTTTTTTATCAGATACATTAATTATTATAATTCCTTCATAAAGATCATAAACATAAACAATATCTTCTTTTTTATCTACGCTCCAGGCTCCATTGCTTTTTACATTGGATACTCTTTTAGGTTCTTTTGGATTTTTAATGTCAACTATATCCAAACCGCCGTAATCGTTTGTTATATATGCGTAACCGTCTGAAACTTTTATATCGGTAGCAAAATCACTCTTATAATGGCCGATAACTTTAGGAGATGCAATATCGCTTATATCAACTATTTTAAGTCCTTGCTTCCATCCTATTGTATATGCATATTTTCCATCTATCTCAACTCCCCAGCTTCCTCCGCCGCTCTCATAAGAGGCTATTTTTTCAATTTTGTCTTTCACTGGTTTTAGAATCTCAAGACCCGTATTATCTGCAAGCAAAATTAAATTTTTACATAAAGCTGCACTGAAAGCTAAAGCTGAAGTTTGATAATTTCCAATCTCTTTTATACCATCTACATCAGAAATGTCCAAAATATGAAGACCGGAGATTGAATTTGTAACAAAAAGTTTATTTTTATACTTTTTTATCGAGTAAATACTGTCTCCAAAATTATTTATAAAATAGAAAGATATTTTCTCTATGTTGTCGGGATCTCTCACATCCAAAACCTCTATTCCCTCGCTTTCGTTAGCCAAATAGAGAATATCTTTATCTATAATTAAATCTACTATATTTGATCCATTTTGATATATACCTATTAATTTTGGATTTACAGGATTTGATATATCAAATATTTTAACTCCATCAAGTCCGTCAGCAACATATGCTCTATAACCTTCCACTTTAACTTTTTTTGCGTTTCCGTCTGTTTTTACATGGGCAACTTCAGTTGGATTTGAAGGATTTTTAACATCCACTACATAAAGGCCGTTATCAAAATCACTTAAATAAGCATATCCCCTATCATCAATATCTACGCCTATTATACTTTTTGCTCCGTTTTTAAACTCTCCTATCAATTTAGGATTATTTGGATTTGAGATATCGATTATTTTCAT
>JALVCR010000317.1 GCA_027009865.1 Campylobacterales bacterium | reverse complement strand
GGCATTTATAAACTCAAAAGCTCCTGATAGATTAACAGCTTTTATAATATCCTGCTCTTTTGCAAAAGGATTTTTATAGGTGATATTATCTTTGATCGTTCCTCTAAAGAGAGTGATATCTTGGGGAACATAGGAGATATTTTTTCTTAAAAAGAGGGGATCTATCTGATTTATATCTATTCCGTCTATTAATATGTGTCCCTTTTGAGGTTTATAGAGTTTTAAAATAAGTTTTTCTATTGTGGTTTTGCCAGATCCCATTTTGCCGATTATCGCAACTTTCTCTTTAGGTTTTATGGAAAAAGAGCAGTTATTTAAAGCCGGTTCTTTTTGGTTGGGGTAGGAGAATGTTACGTTTTTAAAAGTTATGGCTCCCTTTATTTTAGGCAAGCTTATATAAGTTTTTTCATCCTCTCTTTCATTTGGGAGATTCATAATCTCATTTAGGGTATCGTATGCCGTTTTGGTATGCTCGTAATTTGAAATTAAAGAGGCTACTCTTGCAAACGGGGCTATCGATCTTGAAGATAAGATTGTGCATGCAATCAAAGAGCCCATTGTAAGCTCTCCCTCTTTTATTAGATAGACTCCATAGATAATTACCAAAACGGTGTTTAATTGTATTAAAAATGATGTCAAAGTTGCTATTACGCTTGATAAAATTTTGGTTTTCATCCCCTTTTTTGCCAAATCGGCCGTTATCTCTTCATAGGAGTGCTGGGAGAAGTTTTGAGCGGCAAAGGATTTTATTGTCTCAAGAGCCGATATAAACTCTATTAAAATTGAGCTCTTTTCGCTTGCTATGTGGTAGCTCTCTTCTATGCTTTTTTGAAGAGGTTTTCTGAAAATCAGTGTAGAAATTAAAAGAGTTAAAATTGTAATTATAGGAATGATTACTAAAGAGCCTCCAAGATAGAAGATTGTTATTAAAAATATTAAAACAAAAGGCAAATCAATAACCGCGGAAATCGTAGAAGCGTTGAAAAAAGATCTTATACTTTCAAACTCTTTTAAATTGTTTGCAAAAGAGCCTACGGAAGCTGGTTTGTTTTCCAAATTTAGATTCAAAACTTTTTCAAAAATTGCCGAAGACATTAAAATATCGCTCTTTTTAGCGGCAAGTTCTAAAAAATATGTTCTAAGATGCTTTAATATAGCATCCAAAATCAAAATTACTATAACTCCTATTGCAAAAGACCACAGAGTCTCTATTGCGTTATTTGGTATAACTCTATCATAAACATTTCTTGTAAAAAGAGGAATTGCCAAAACAAAAAGATTTATCAAAAATGAGCTTATTAAAACGTCAGCATAAATTTTTCTATATTTCCAAAGAACAGACCAAAACCAGTGTTTATGTTTTTTTGCTAAATTTTTAGCTTTATGATCTTTATATTTTGGCTCTTTTTTTAGAAGAATTGCAAAGCCTAAATACTCCTCTTTTAGTTTTTCAAGCTCTATCTCCTCTTCTCCTTCCACTTCCGGAATTAAGATAGTTGCTTTTTTATTTTTTTTGTCAATCTCTTTTAGAATGACGCTTTTTTGATTTTTTAAAAGAAGAATAATTGGAAGATATAAAGGGGAGATATTTTCCAATTTCTCTTTTATAAGTTTTGAGTTAAATCCAGCTTTTTTAGCCGCTTTTTCAAAGTTCAAAGAAAAAGAGTTTGCAGAAAAAATAAGAGAAGGGTTATTTTTATCAAGTGGCAAAGAGGATAAAATCTCCTCTTTTTTTATAGATACGTTATGAAGTTTTGCGAAAAGTATTAGCGAATCTAAAAGATTGTCATTTAAAATATTTTCGATATTAATGTTCCTTTCTTACTCTTCATCTTTTATTTTATTTAATATTCTTTGAGAATCTTTGCATACGTCAAGACACATCTTATTTGATAAATCTACGTTTAATTTTTCCAAAAGCTTACCCATTACATATAACAGTTTATATTTTGCGGCAAGTCTTTCATAATTTGCCTTTACATATTCTCTTTTTGCTGAGAAATTTTCATTTTCAGCATCCAAAATTTCAAAAAGGCTTCTTTTGCCTAAATTATATTCCTCTTTGTAGAGTTTTAAAGTTTTTTCTATAAACTTTACATGATCTTTTAAATATTCCTCTTTCTCATCGGTTAATTTTATTGTAGTCCAAGCCAAACGGGAGTTTTCAAAAATTTTTCTCTCTATATTTCTTAAGATTTCATTTTGTTTGTGAAGAAGGCTTATGTTTTTTTGAAGTGTTACGAAATCCTTGCCGCCGTTAAAAAAATTGTATCTGGCTTTAAGCAAAACGGTTGTATTGTAATGTTTTCCTTTAACACCGGCTATATTTTTGTTCCATCCTTTATCAGCCTCCAAACTAAAATGGGGATAGAAGTTGTTTTGAGATCGGTAATACTCAGCTTTTGATGCTAAAAGATTATATTTTTGAGCTTTTATTGCCGGATTATTCTTGTTTGCTATATCCGTTATCTCTTTGAAAGTTTGAGGAATTTCGATATCAAAAGATGGCTTTTCCAAATTCTCTATATCTATGTTGTAGCCAGCAAGTTTATAAAATTTTGTAATATCGTCTTGATATCTGTTCTCATAAGTTACAAGGTTTGATTTTGCAAGGGCTAATCTGCTTTGAATTAAAGCAAGATTTGATTTAGCTAATGCTCCGCTTTCAGTTTGTTCTTTTATTTTTTCATATATCTCTTCGTGATTTTTTAAGTTCTCTTTTGCAAGCTCTATTAACTCTTGATCCATCAAAAGGTTTAAATATGTTTCTATAGCTTCAAGAGCTAAAAAGCTTGCTTTCTCGTAAATTGCCTCTTTTGCAGCTTTTGTTTTATATTCGTCTCTTTTTACCGCGTAATTTGTCTCAAAACCGTTGAAAATTTGTTGTGTTATTTTGACATCGGCTTCTTTTCTTTGCATTGATTTATTTTTGAAGCCGGTATTTGAATTGTTTGATTTTTCATATCCATATGCGCCAATGATATCTATTTTGGGATAGTATTGAGAGAAAGTGGCTTTAAGAGCTTCTTTCATTGCTCTATATTCTCTTGTTTTCTCTTTTATCTGGGGGTTTGTATCTATTGTTTGGATTACCCCGTCTCTTAAAGTAAAAGAAAAACTTAAACTTTCCAAAGAAAACACAATTAATGTAGCTATTAAATGTTTTTTCACGAGAGAACTCCTAATTTTTATCTAAAATCTTGCTCAATTATATCAAAAATTTTATAAAAGTAAAGAAAAATTTGTTATAAATCAAATATTTGTCATTTTTTCATTTGCGCTATATATTTTTACACATAAAACCCTTTATTTCCATAAAAGAAGATTTGTATTTTCCTAAGAATTCCCCAAAACTTGCATATTTAGAATATTTCTTATTTAAGATAAAAAATTAAATTATCTAAGATTTTAGAACAAACTTTTTAATGAAAAATAAGACAAATGATGTTTTTTATTTGTTAAAAATATTTTCCTTTAAATATAGAAAATAAATTTATAAATTTAATTTGCTATTTTAAAACCTTTGATGAAAAATTTCAATGTATTCTATAATAATTTATTAAAAAAATAAATAAAACTTTTATTTGAGATTATTTTTTCCTTTTTGAAACAGTAATAAAAAATTTGATTTTAACTCTTTTTTTTACTTTTTATGTTTTTTGTGATAAAATAATATACAGGAGGCGTGTATGATTAGAATTGTTAAGATATTCCTCACACTCTTTACTCTCCTTATCATGACTGGCTGCACGCCTCCGGTTTTTATTCCGGAATTTAGAATTACAATAGACGGTATCGACAATGTAACAGCAAAAAAATTTCAAGAGGCTCTTATTAAAAAGGGTTATGAAGTAAAAAGAGAAAGAGAGTATAGAAAAGATTTTTTTACAAGTTATGAGACAGATATTCAGACATTTGTAATAAAAGATCCAAAAAATAGACTAACTTTTGATGAGATAGCTTCTCTTTCAAGATTTATTTTAGATGGTGATTTTTTTGACGATATCTCTTTAGCCTCCATTCAGCACTACTATAAAGCGGCGGTAGGAGAGGGGAGTGTCAAAATACTTTTGTATGTGGATCTGCCGCCCGGCTCTAAAGCCTGTTTTAAAAAAACAAGAGAAGAGATAAAACTGCAATGGGATCCCCAAAAGAGAAAAAACAGTTTCACCTATTATAATAGACATAGAGATGAAGAGTATATAGATATATATTTTGTTCCTTCCAATAAAAGCTGCAAAACATATACTCCCAAAACTTTTAGAAGAATATACCTCTCATATCCGTATGAAGTGGAGACAAGACCATGGAGAGGCGGTATTTTTTCTCCTTTTCATTTGTTTAAAAAGTAGATTTCAGATTCCTTTTAAAGATACTTTTCGGATTTTTATGAGATAATGAAAAAAAGTATTATAAGGTTTTATTATGAAAAGATATTTTTTTAGTTTAGTTTTTTTTATAGCTTTTGTTTATGCCAATAACTGTATTGAATGTCATAGGGGAATTGAAAATATAAGAGATCCAAACAGCGGTATGGCAAAAGCTATAAAAAAGATTGCCTCTAAAGCCGGTTTTCCCGACAATAGCTGTATAGTGTGCCACGGTGGAGATCCAAAAGCTGATAACAAAGAGGATGCTCATAAAGGAAGCATAAAATATTTTTTAAATCATGAAGGGCCTAAAAATTTCTATCCGGATCCCGGAAGCGCTTGGATTAATAAAAATACCTGCGGAATGTGCCATAAAGAGCAAGTATCTTCTCAGATGAACAATCTTATGAATACAGAGCAGGGAAAAATTCAGGGAGCTTTATGGGGATTTGGATGGAATATGAGAGAGCATAAATATGCAAATTACAATCTCTCAAATCTTCACAAAAGAATAGGCAGCGAAACTTATAGAAAATATATGAAAACTCTATCTAAAAAAGAGCCTCAAGTTTATGTAAATAAGACTATAAAGCTTCCGCCCGCTCCAACTGCCGATGAAGTTGAAAAAAATCCGCGTCTTGCGGCTATTACTTATCTTAGAGAGGAGTGCCTTAGATGTCATACCGCAAGCAAGGGAAGAAGCAGAAGAGGGGATTTTAGGGGGATGGGATGCAGCAGCTGCCATATTCCCTATTCAAATAACGGATTTTATGAAGGAGGAGATCCGACTATTCCAAAAGAGCCGGGACATCTTTTGACTCATCAAATTCAAGCCAGCAGAGATGCCAAAGTTTATATAAACGGTTTAACTTACAGTGGAATTCCGGTTGAGACATGCACCACATGCCACAACAGAGGAAAGAGAATAGGCGTCAGTTATCAGGGATTGATGGAAACAGCTTACAATCCGACTTTTGATGAGAGCGGAAAAGCCCAACCTAAACTTCATACCAAACACTATCTTCATATGAGCGAGGATGTCCACTATAAAAAAGGGATGCTGTGTCAAGACTGCCATACCTCTTTGGATGTGCACGGGGATGGCAAAATTGCCGGCAGCACTTTAGCGCCTGTAGAGATTGAGTGTCAAGACTGCCACGGCACTCCGGATAAATATCCTTGGGAGCTTCCTTTGGGGGCGGGAGATGAGTTTGGAAGAAAATTATCAAATAAACCAAGAGGCGTTGTTAAAACTTTGGCAAATTATCTAAAAAAAGGAGCTTACTATAATCCTAAAGAGGGGTATCTTTTAAGCGCAAGAGGAAATCCGCTTGGAAATGTCGTAAAGAATGGAGATGAAATTATAGTCCATTTATCAAGCGGCAAAGATTTAAAATTAGAGCCTCTTAAAAAGCTTGCAAAAGAGCATAAATTAAGTCAAAAAGCTAAAGTTGCTATGGTCCAGATAGGAAAACATATCGATAAAATGGAGTGCTATACCTGTCATGATACGTGGGCTCCTCAATGTTTTGGATGTCATGTAAAAGTTGACTATAGCAATGGAAAAAAGAGTGTAGATTGGCTTGCAGTTGCTCATGCTCATGATAATCAGGGAAGAGATGCCGCAAAGAGAGGCAATCTGAAAGATTTTTTAATAGATGGAAAAGTTACCGAAACAAGAAGCTATCTTAGATGGGAAGACCCTATTTTGGCAGTAAACGGAGAGGGGCGCATAGCTCCCGCAATTCCGGGATGTCAGACAACGGTAACCGTAATAGGGAAAAATCAAAAAGCGATAGTTCAAAATCATATATATAAAACCAAAGATAATATGCAAGATGTTCTTGCCATAGATATGGCTCCCGTTCATTCTCATACTGTTCAAAAGGAGGCGAGATCCTGCGAGAGCTGCCATAGCAATCCCAAAGCTATGGGATTTGGAATAGGAGAGGGGAAAATTTTTGCAAATCCGGGAGATAGTCTAATTGTCGATTTGATGACGGC
>JALVCR010000316.1 GCA_027009865.1 Campylobacterales bacterium | reverse complement strand
AGCTGTCAATCTCTCAGGAGCTTTTGAGTTTATAAACACCCACCCAATGGGATTTGATATGCCAATAGGAGAGAGAGGCGAAGGATTATCGGGAGGACAGAGACAAAGCATAGCGCTATCAAGAGCTCTTATAGAGGAAGCTCCTATTTTGCTTTTTGACGAACCAAGCAATATGATGGATAACACTCATGAAGTTATGCTAATTCAAAGACTAAAAAATTATATAAAAGATAAAACTTTAATTTTAATTACCCATAAACCGCAAATGCTTGAGCTTGTAGATAGAATAATTGTTTTGGATAGAGGAAGAGTCATTATGGACGGAGAGAAAAGAAAAGTGCTTGAATTTTTGAAAAATCCTCCAAAGAAGAAGCAATGAAAGATAATGATTTTATTCCATATTTAAGCGACGTGCTGCTTGAGGCAAATCCAAAACACTCAAGATTTCTTCTTTGGCTTATACTAATTTTTATAGCGGCATTTCTAATATGGGCAAATTATGCAAAAATAGACGAAATTACAAGAGGTGAAGGAAAAGTAATCCCCTCCTCTCACATAAAAAAGATTCAAAGTTTTGAGGGAGGAATAGTGGAAGAGTTTTACGTAAAAGAGGGAGATACTGTAAAAAAAGGAGATAAACTTTTAAAAATCAGAGATATAGGATTTTTAAGCAAATACAAAGAGAGTGAGGTTTCAATAAACGCCCTTAAAGCCAAAGCCCAAAGATTATATGCAGAGGCAAACGGAAAAGATTTTAAGCCAAGCAAAGAGCTTCAAAAAGAGATTCCAAAACTCTTAGAGCACGAGAGAAGTCTTTTTAATTCCAACAAAATAGAGCTTAAAAACAAAGAATCGATAATAGAAGCCCAAATAGTTCAAAGAAGAAATGAACTGCAAGAGGCTTACGCAAAATTAAACAAACTAAAAAGAAGCTACTCTTTAATAGAAAACGAGATAGCCATAAACGAGCCTTTGGTAAGAAAAGGCATAGTTTCCAAAATAGAGTTTTTAAAACTAAAAAGACAGGCTAACGATATAAAAGGCGATTTAAACGCCCTTAGATTCTCCATTCCTAAAATAAAATCCAAAATAGAAGAGCTTAAAAAGAAAAAAGAGAATATCTATCTTGAGTTTCAAAACAGGGCAAAAGAGCAGTATAACGAAGTAATGGCCAAAATATCAGCTTTAGAAGAGTCAAAAAACGCAATCGAGGATAAAGTTAAAAGAACTCTTATAAAATCTCCGGTAAATGGAATCATAAAAACGATATATATAAATACGATAGGAGGAGTGGTTAAACCCGGAATGGATATTATGGAGATAGTGCCAAACGAAGACTCTCTTTTGATAGAGGCAAAAATAAAACCCTCCGATATAGCTTTCATTCATCCCGGAGCGAAAGCGAAAGTTAAATTTACAGCATACGATTTTTCCGTTTACGGAGGGCTAAACGGGAAGGTAATTAGCATAAGCGCCGATACTATTACCGACCAGCAGGGCAAAAGCTTCTATTTAGTCAGAATAAAAACAGATAAAAACCATTTAGGAAGCGATAGAAAGCCTCTTAAAATAATTCCCGGAATGGTGGCAAAAGTAGAAATTATAACTGGTAAAAAGAGCATTTTGGATTACATTTTAAAACCTCTTTTAAAAGCTAAAGAGAGAGCATTAACTGAGAGATAATCAAAAAAGATAGTGTTTCGATTCTCTACATATCTATAAAATTTTATAATAATAACCCCTTTACAGACCCTTTAAATCTCTCCATCCGATATATTAATATTATATCTTGTATAAAAAGAGTTAAGGAGCCGATATGGAGAATAAAATTTTTTATCCAAACAAAGAGATAAGCAAAAATGCGCTGATAAAAAATATGTGCGAATACCAAGATTTAATGGATGAAGCAAAAGAGGATTATGAAGGATTTTGGGATAGATTTGCAAAAGAGAAGATAGACTGGTTTGAACCCTATACAAAGGTATTGGATGAGAGTAACGCCCCCTTTTATAAATGGTTTATAGACGGAAAATTAAACGTTACGTATCAGTGTCTTGACAGACATCTTAATAAAAGAAAAAACAAAGCGGCGATAATATGGGAAGGAGAGCTTGGAGAAAAGAGAGTTTTAACCTATCTTGATCTCTATTATGAAGTTAATAAAACAGCAAACCTTTTAAAAAATCAATTTGGGATAAAAAAGGGAGATAGAGTCGTAATCTATATGCCTATGATTCCGGAAGCTGCAATAGCGATGCTTGCATGCGCAAGAATCGGAGCGATTCACTCAGTAGTTTTTGGAGGATTTAGCGCGGAAGCTTTAAGAGATAGAATAATAGATGCCGAAGCGAAACTCATTATCACAGCCGACGGAGCATTTAGAAGAGGAAAGCCCTATCTTTTAAAACCGGTAGTGGATGAAGCTTTGAAAGAGGGATGCGAATGCGTAGAGAAAGTTTTGGTGGTAGAGAGAAATCAAGAAGAGATAAACTATGAAGAGGGAAGAGACTATCTTTATAACGAGCTTATAAAAACAGAATCAAAATATTGCGAACCGGAAATAATGGACAGTGAAGATCCGCTATTTTTGCTCTACACATCAGGAAGCACCGGAAAACCAAAAGGAGTTCAGCACTCGCAGGCTGGATATATTCTATGGGCACAGATGACAATGGAGTGGGTTTTTGATTTAAAAGAGAACGATACATACTGGTGCACAGCCGACATAGGCTGGATTACCGGACACACCTATATCGTTTACGGACCTCTTGCAGCAGGCGCCACTACGATAATGTATGAGGGAGTTCCGGTATATCCTGATGCCGGCAGATGGTGGAGAATGATAGAAGAGCATAAAGTAAATCAATTCTATACCGCTCCAACCGCAATTAGACTTCTTCATAAAGCCGGAGAAAAAGAGCCTTTAAAATATGATTTAAGCTCACTTAGAGTTTTGGGAACTGTTGGAGAGCCTATAAATCCCGATGCTTGGATGTGGTATTATGAGACGATAGGAGGCGGAAAATGTCCTATCGTAGATACATGGTGGCAGACTGAAACAGGAGGCCATATGATAAGCCCGCTTCCGGGAGCCACTCCTATAAAACCGGGCTCAGCAACTTTCCCTCTTCCAGGAATTATGGCGGAAATCATAGATACAAAAGGAAATCCGACTCCAAAAGGAGAAAAGGGATATCTTTGCATTACAAAACCATGGCCGAGCATGATAAGAACAATCTGGAACGCTCCGGAGAGATTTAAAAAGTCCTATTTTTCAACATGCACAAAAGATGGAAAACCGGTCTATTTCTCCGGAGACGGAGCAATGTATGATGAAGACGGATACATATTTATAACAGGAAGAGTAGATGATGTAATAAATGTCTCAGGACACAGAATAGGAACGGCCGAAATTGAGAGCGTAATAGGACACCATCCAAATGTAGCCGAAGTTGCGGTTGTCGGAAAACCTCACGAAATTAAAGGGGAGAGTATCTTTGCCTATATCGTTTTAAAAGGAGAGGATACAAAAGCTGAAGAGATGCAAATGGTGCAAGAGATAAACGAGATGCTTGTAAAAGATATCGGAGCCATAGCAAAGTGCGATGAGATAAAATTTGTCCCAGGCCTTCCAAAAACAAGAAGCGGAAAAATTATGAGAAGGATTTTAAGAGCAATAGCAAAAGGAGAGGAGATAAAACAAGATACCTCAACTTTAGAAGATCCTACAATAGTTCAAAAAATTCAAAGCTGTATGCTTTGATAAAATCCCCCTTTGGGGATTTGGAATAACTTATGAGATTTTTTCTAATTCTTTTCTTTATCTCTTTTTTAGAGGCAAACCATCTCTCAAACTCCTCTTCCGAATATCTAAGAGAGCATGCTAATAATCCTATAGATTGGTATCCGTGGAGCAATGAGGCTTTTTTAAAGGCAAAAAAAGAGAATAAACTGATATTTTTATCAATAGGATACAGCACATGCCATTGGTGCCATGTAATGAAGAGAGAATCTTTTGAAAATGAGAAAATAGCATCCATATTAAATAGATATTACGTATCAATAAAAGTTGATAAAGAGGAGATGCCACATATAGATTCTAAATATCAATCCGCTTTGATTAAAATAAGA
Organism: Campylobacterales bacterium; assembly: GCA_027009865.1. Lineage (GTDB taxonomy): Bacteria > Campylobacterota > Campylobacteria > Campylobacterales > JAADDG01 > JAADDG01. The sequence goes on along the minus strand of JALVCR010000316.1, from coordinate 2,265 downwards.
AAAATAAGAAACGGATGGCCTCTTAGCGTAATTTTAACACCAAACAGAGAGATTTTATATATAGCAACTTATATCCCGCCCCATAAAGCATACGGAATAGAGGGGCTTGATACTCTTTTAATAAGACTTGCAAAACTTTATAAAAACAATCCAAAAAGAGCAGAAAAAATTATAAAAGCAAATAGAAAACTTCTATCAAAAAAAGAGGAAAAAATCATCCCCGATACTGCAATCGAAAAAGCATTTATTGAGAAAATGTCTAAAAGATTTGATGAAATTTACAAAGGATTTGATTTAAGACCGAAATATCCTTTAGCTTCCCATCTTAGCCTCTTATTTGACATATATCTTTTAACAAAAGATAAAAGAGCAAAAGAGATCTGTTTTCAAACTCTAAAAGCTATGGCAAAGGGAGGAATTTATGATCAGATAGAGGGAGGATTTTTCAGATACTCAACCCATCCAGACTGGATTATTCCCCATTTTGAAAAGATGCTCTATACGCAGGCAAAATTAATCCCTCTCTATACAAAAGCATACCTTTTTACAAACAATCCTCTATATAAAAAGGTTGTAATTGAAACCGTAAAAGAGAGTATAAAGAGATTTCAAAAAGATAATCTCTTTTACAGCGCAAGCAGCGCCGAGAGCCAAGGAATGGAGGGAGGGTATTTTGTTTATAAATTTAATGAAGTTTTCAAAGCCCTTAAAAAAAACGGATTTAACGAAAAAGAGATAAAAGATATAACCCAGTTTCTTGATATCACGCCCGTTGGAAATTTCAAAGATGGTTACAGCAATCCTCAAACAAACACCAATCTAAAAAAGCCAAAAAGATTAAAAGAGGCTTTGGATATTTTAAAAAAGATAAGAGAAAACAGAGAATATCCCTTTATTGACAAAAAGATAATCACCTCTTGGAACGCAATGATGATAAAGGCTTTGTTTAAAGCGTCTCTTATAGATTCAAATTTTAAAAACATAGCTTTCAAATCATTAGAAAAGCTTATAGAGACAATCTATAAAAAAGATACTTTATACCACCAGTTTGTAAAAGGATATCCTCTAAGCATTAAAGCATATTTTGAAGATTACGCATTTTTGATAGATGCACTAATAGAAGCTTATGAAAATAGCTACAAAAAAAGATATCTCTCTTTTGCAAAAAAGCTTGCAAAAGAGGCTATAAAAAAATTTTATGATAAAAATGAAAATGAGTGGTATTTGGATTTTGGAGAAATAAGAGCAAAAAGCGTATATCAAGACAGATACTACCCCGCACCTCTATCCATATTTTTAAACGATCTTTTAACAATAGCAAATTTATCCTATGATAGAGAGATGCAAGAAGAAAGTAAAAATTTAATAAAAAAACAAAAAAACAAAATATTATCCAATCTAACAGCTTCCCCTACCGCATTAAAAGCTTTGCTTAGAGTAAAATATGAAGATATTGTAATAAAATCAAACAGAGAAAATATTTTTAAAAACAAAATTAAGATAGCAAAAATAAAGTATCCCTTTATTTTGACAAACACTCAAAACACAAATCTTTTTATAGCTTGCAGAACAAATACCTGTTTTGCATTTGATAAGAATTTGAGTAAAATTATCAAATCGATTGAAAACTAAGAAGGAGAGAGAGAAGATGCAAAGGAGGTAAAATCATCTTCTCTCTTAGGCGCTATGATAGGCACATCTCATAGCGTTTATGGGCTTCGGTTTGGAGGCTTAGGCATTTTGCCAGGTGTAGCCAACTGCTTTTTCGCAATGGCGATGTTATTGTAACAAATAAGACTTAATTTATCTCATTTATTATAAATTAATTTTTTAATATAAGAAGTATTTTATAGAGGTTTTGATATGAAAAATATTATATTTGATATGGATGGAACTTTAATAGACAGCTCTAAAGCTATTACAAACAGCGTAAATTTCGTAAGAAAAAATATAGGGCTCCCCCCTTTAAGTATTGAAACCGTAACAAAAAATATAAATAAGCCAGATACCAATCTTCCAAAAATTTTTTATGAAACCGATGAATATAAACAAAGCCACAGAGAGCTTTTTATAAGCTGTTATCATAAAGAGTGCATAAAAAATATAAAACTTTATGACGGAATTTATGAAATTTTACAAGAATTATCCAAAAGATTTACTCTAAATATAGCCACAAACGCTTCTGATTTTTTTGCAAGAAAGATGTTAAACCACCTAAAAATCGAGAAATTCTTTAGCGTCATTATAGGAAGAAATAATGTAAAA
>JALVCR010000315.1 GCA_027009865.1 Campylobacterales bacterium | reverse complement strand
AGCCAGACGGCAATTTCCCAAACCATCATCCAGATCCCACGATAGAGGAGAATCTAAAAGATATTAAAAAAGAGCTAAAAGAGTGGGCGGATGTAGGGTTTGCTTATGACGGTGATGCCGATAGAATAGCCGTTTTAACAAAAAATAGAAACATAAAGGGAGACGAGCTTGCTTTGCTTTTTGCAAAAGGGATGGAAAATCCAATCGTAATAGGCGAAGTTAAATGCTCTCAAGTTATGTATGACGAGATAAATAAAATAGGCAAAGCCTATATGTATAAAACCGGCCATAGCAATCTTAAGGTAAAACTAAAAGAGCTAAATGCCGATCTTGCCGCCGAAGTTAGCGGCCATATCTTTTTTAACGACAGATATTTTGGGTATGATGATGCGATATATGCTACTTTTAGGGTTTTGGAGCTTTTGAAAAAGGGAATCGATTTAGAGGGAGAATTAGAAAAGATTCCAAAAACCTACTCTACAGAAGAGATAAAAGTAAAAACGACTGAAGAGGAGAAATTTAGAATAATTGAAAAATTAAAAGAGCTTTTGAAAAATCCTCCAAAAGATTTCCCAAAAATTAAAGATATCGTGGAAATTGACGGGCTTAGAGTGATTTTTGAAAATGGATGGGGGCTTGTTAGAGCTTCCAATACCACTCCGGTTTTGGTTACAAGATTTGAATCCAAAGATAAAGATACGGCAAAACTTTACGAAGAGAAATTAAATGAGATGATAAAAAGGGCAAAGGAAGAGATTTGAAGATAATTTTAAAAGATCCTTTAGATATGCACTTGCATTTAAGAGACGGGGAGATGCTAAAAATTACGGCTCCTTTGAGCGCAAAATATTTTAGCGGCGCTTTAATAATGCCAAATCTGATTCCCCCGGTAACCTCAATAGAGCAGGTTGAATCTTACAAAAAGAGAATTTTGCAAGCTATCGGCGAAAATGTATTCAAGCCCTATATGACTCTTTTTTTTAAAGATAGCTACAGCTATGAGTTTTTAAAAGAGGCCAAAAAACATATAACCGCTATAAAGCTCTATCCTGCCGGCATTACCACAAACAGCGAAGGGGGAGTTTCCAAAATTGACAGTTTCTCTTTAAAAGAGGTTTTGGAGGCTATGAGCGAGCTTGAAATTCCCCTTTGCGTTCATGGCGAAAGCGAGGGATTTGTGATGGATAGAGAGAGCGAGTTTTTAAGCGTTTATGAAGAGCTTGCAAGAGAGTTTCCAAAATTAAAGATTATAATGGAGCATATAACGACAAAAGATGCGGTAAATCTTCTTGAAAAATATGAGAATTTATACGCTACCATAACTCTTCACCATCTTTATATCACTCTTGATGATGTAGCAGGCGGGCTTTTGAGACCTCATCTATTTTGCAAGCCGATAGCTAAAAGACCCGAAGATAGAATGGCTCTTAGGAAAGCTGCTTTCAGCGCTCATCCAAAAGTAATGTTTGGAAGCGACAGCGCTCCCCATCCCGTGTCAAAAAAAGAGTCTTTGGGATGCGCGGCGGGAGTGTTTACTGCTCCCATAGCTTTGCAGGCTTTGTGCGATCTTTTTGAAAAGGCTGATGTTTTAGATAACCTTCAAAAATTTGTAAGCGATAACGCAAAAAATATCTACTCTCTTACGCCTCCTAAAAAAGAGGTTGTTTTGGTAAAAGAGGAGTATGAAGTAGAGGAGAGATTTGGGGATGTGGTTCCTATGTTTTCAAAAGAGAAGATAGGCTGGAGAGTGGAGAGTGTCTTATAATATTCTTCTTTTGGAAGATGATGAGCTTTTTTGCGAAACTTTAAAAGATTTTTTAGAAGAAGAGGGGTTTTTAGTAGAGAGCGTAAGAGATGGAAAGAGCGCTTTGGATAGGGTTTATGAGAAGAGTTTTGATATTTTGCTTTTAGATGTTAAAGTTCCTCAAATAAACGGTTTTGATTTTTTAAAGCTTTTAAGAGATTCTGGAGATGAGACGCCCGCTGTTTTTATAACATCCCTAACTTCCATAAAAGATTTATCAAAAGGCTTTTTAGTTGGAGGGGATGACTATTTAAAAAAGCCTTTTGAGCTTGAAGAGCTTTTGATTAGAATTAACGCTCTTTTAAAAAGAAATAAAAAAGATGATTTGATAAAAATAGATGAAGAGTTTGTTTTGGATATAAAAAGAAAGCAGCTTTATAAAAACGGTAAAGTTTTGGATCTTCATCTAAAAGATATTCAGCTTTTAACCCTTTTTGTTAAAAACAGGGGAAAAGTTGTTACAAAAGAGATGATACTTGAAACTCTTTGGCCAAGAGAGGAGCCAAGTTTCGGAGCGATTAGAGTTTATGTAAATAATTTAAAAAAGGTTTTCTCAAAAGATAAAATAAAAAATATCAGGGGCATTGGATATAAATTTGAAGCGTAAAGAAAAAACAGCCCTTTATAAAATAATCCTCTTTTTTTCCGTTTGGCTTTTTTTCTCCATGCTCTCTTTTTACTATCTTCTTCAAAATTTTCAAAATCCCATCTTTGCTTTTTTGGCAATTTTTATTTTTAGTTTAGTCGGCGCATATTTTATAGCGGAATTTTCTCTTTTTCCTCTTTTTGAAGCTACCAAAAGCTTAGATAGGCTTTTAAAAGATACTCTTCACGAATTAAATATTCCAATAGCCACGATAAAAGCCAATGTCTCAATGCTTAAAAAAAGAGAGAAAGATTTTAAAAATATAAAGAGGTTAAACCGTATAGAGGAGGCTTGCGACAAGCTTTTTTCTTTATATCAGGATGTAGATTATTTAATAAAAAAAGAGATGAATCTCTCTTATAAAGAGACGTTTGAAGCAAAAGAGATTATATTAAACAGTTTGAAACATTTTGAGGATATAACAAAAGATATCAAAATAGAGAGCGATTTAGAGGAGTGTTTGATTTTTGCTGACAAACGGGGATTTGTAAAGGTTGTAGATAATCTTTTATCAAATGCTTTAAAATATAACAAAAAGGGGGGATTTATAAAGGTTTCTTTGAAAAATTGTATCCTTAGCGTGGAAGATAGCGGAATAGGGATGGATGAGGAGGAAATATTTCGAATTTTTGACCGATATTATCAAAGTGATAGCAAAATGCAAGGATATGGAATCGGGCTTAGCATAATTAAATCATATTGCGATGAAAATTTTATCTCCTTGCATATAACTTCAAAAAAGGGTGTCGGAACTAAAATTGTTTTGGAACTTTCTAAATTAAAGGTCTAAAAATGCAAAATTTAGAGGAATTGATAGAGGAGAGCGTGATAGATGAAAATTTTTTAAATTTTCTAACAGATAAAATTAAAAGTTTTAATGGAGAGGTTAATAGAGACAAAATTTTCCTCTTTGCCAAAGAGATTTTGGAGCTAATCGGTCAAAAAGATTTTATTTCTTATAAAAGCTCTTTTGAAGAGCGTTTGAAAAATTTGAAAAATCCCCTCTCTTTATCTGATCTTTTAGAGATTGCCGTTAAAGAGAATAAAGATATGGAATTTTTAAATTTCTACAGGGGAGTTCCTATAAAAAGCAAGGCTGAAATTTTGGAGTTTGAAGAGGATGTGGCAGTTTTTAGGACAAATGAGCTTCAACTGATGGCTATGAAAATAGCAAAGAGGGTTTTTATTTTAAAGGGAAATCTTTTCATTCAAAACTTAAGAGCCGAAGTTGATACCGTAAATTTCATAAACTCTACCGTAACTCTAAAAAATTTAAGATATTACTTTGATACCTCATTTTATAAAAAAATTGCAAATCTAATGGTTGAACCAAAATTTCCTTTGCATATTGAGTGCATAAAAGAGCTAACTAAAAAAGAGGCTTGGATAGATAGAATGGGGGAGGGGGAGCTTAGTTTTATAACTAAAAGTGGTGATTTTCAAAAAGGTGATATTTTAAATGTTTTGCCTATTTTTTTAAATAGAGAGGATTTAAGCTTTAAGGTTAAGATAGATGAGAGATATTTTTATGAAGATTATTTTCATTATCACGGAATAATGCAATTAAATGAAGAGTTAAAAAATACTTTTAAAAACCTTATAAATAAAATAAAAGAGGATGCGAAAAGAGAATTAAAGGAAGAGTTATCCTACTATTTGGCATAATAATTCAAAAATTTATAAGAGGTGAGTTATGAGATTGTTTGGAACGGATGGAGTTAGAGGGAAAGCAGGAGAGAAGCTTACCGCTTTTTTAGCTTTAAGACTTGCTATGGCGGCTGGGATATATTTTAGAAAAAATTCCATTTCAAATAAGCTGATAGTCGGCAAAGATACCAGAAGAAGCGGTTATATGATAGAAAATGCGATAGTCTCAGGCTTAACTGCGGTTGGATTTGACGTTAGGCAAATAGGCCCAATGCCCACGCCCACTATCGCCTTTTTAACGGAAGATATGAGGTGTGACGGCGGTATTATGATAAGCGCAAGCCACAATCCATATTACGATAACGGAATAAAATTTTTTGACAGATACGGAAACAAATTAAACGAAGAGGCGGAAAAAGAGATAGAGGATATCTATTTTAATGATGAGATGATTGAAGAGTATCAAGCCCAAAATATGAACATAGGAAAAAACAAAAGAATAGATGATGTAATGGGGCGCTATATAGTTCATATAAAAAACTCTTTTCCAAAGACTTTAACGCTAAGCGGCATGAGAATCGTTTTGGATACCGCAAACGGCGCGGCATATAAAGCGGCTCCCACTGTTTTTGAAGAGCTTGGAGCCGAAGTTTTTGTCATAAATAACGAGCCAAACGGAAAAAATATAAATCAAGCTTGCGGAGCGCTTCATCCCGAAGCTTTGGGACAGGAGGTAAAGAGACTTAGAGCCGATATCGGTTTTGCTTTTGACGGGGATGCCGACAGATTGGTAGTAGTCGATGAAAACGGCGATATAGTGGACGGAGATAAACTAATAGGAGCGCTTGCCTGCTATCTTCAAAGCAAAAAAAAGCTTAGCAAAAACGCCATAGTGGTTACGGTTATGAGCAATAAAGCTTTGGAGGATTATCTTAAAAAAAGAGGAATCAAAATTTATAGATGCAGTGTAGGCGATAAATATGTTTTAGAAATTATGCAAAAAGAGGGAATTAACTTTGGAGGAGAGCAAAGCGGGCATATAATCTTTAGCGATTTTGCAAAAACGGGAGACGCTTTGGTTTCAGCCCTTCAAGTTAGCGCTATGATTTTGGAAAACAATATAAAGGCAAGCAAAGCTTTAAATCCTTTTGATCTTTATCCTCAGATTCTATACAATCTTAAAATCTCAAAAAAGATTCCGTTGGAAAAGATAGAAGGATATAAAGATTTTGTAAACAATTTGGAAAAAGAGGGAATTAGGACTCTTATTAGATATTCGGGAACAGAGAATCTTCTTAGAATTTTATTAGAAGGAAAAAATGATAAAACGCTTCAAAAGAGAGTAAAAGAGGCGGTAGAATTTTTTCAAAGCAGGCTGAATGCTTAAATATTATCTTCTGTTTATTTTTACTGCCCTTTTTGTTTTTATTTTTGATCAGAATATCAAATTTTTATTCGTAAGCGGCCTTTATTGGGAGAGCAAGTGCGTCTCCTTGACGCTTACTTTCAATAAAGGCGTAGCTTTCTCCATGTTTTCGTTTTTGGGAGAGTATCTAAAATATATTCAAGCAGTTTTAATAGGCGGAATAACTCTTTTTATACTTTTGAAAAAAGAGATTTTAAGAAGATACGCTTTTGCCGCCGGTATGCTGATAGGAGCGGCCTTTAGCAATCTTTTTGACAGATTCTTACACGGCGGAGTGGTCGATTTTGTATATTGGCATTGCGGTTTTGATTTTGCCGTTTTCAATATAGCCGACGTGCTTATAGATTTATCGGTTATTCTTATATTATATATTCACTACAAAGCCGAAAAAAAAGCTAAAAAATAGTATTTTTTAGGCTTTTCTTAAGAAATAATAAATAATTTTTTGGTTATGATTTTATCTATCGAAATTTTTTACAAGGAGGTCGCATAGCTCAGTTGGTAGAGCACTACCTTGACATGGTAGCGGTCACAGGTTCAAGTCCTGTTGCGGCCACCATAATAATTTAAATAAGGATAGTGTTGGGTGAGGCTATAGCAATAAAAAAAGAGGGTAAGATTTACGACCTTCAGACGGCTAAAGAGAAAAATCTTCAAGGCGATGAGATACTTCTTGATAACAGCGAAGAAGCGTTAGAAGTTTTAAGACACTCCACCGCTCACTTAATGGCGCAAGCAATCAAATCACTTTATCCGGACGCTAAGTTTTTTGTGGGGCCGGTTATAAAAGACGGATTTTATTACGATTTTAGAGTAAAAGAGAAGATCGGAGAAAACGATCTTAAAAAGATAGAAAAGAAAATGAAAGAGATTGCCTCCA
>JALVCR010000314.1 GCA_027009865.1 Campylobacterales bacterium | reverse complement strand
GGGAATAGATGTTATTGCCCTTTTTATCGATACCGGGTTTTCAAGCACGAAGGAAAAAAGGGATATTTTAAAAAAAAGAGCCAAAATGGCCGGGGGAGATTTTGAAATAATCGATACAAAAGAGCAATTTGTAAAAGAAATTTTATTTAATCCAAAATATGGATATGGCAAGAACTTTAATCCCTGCATTGACTGCCATGCCAATATGATAAGAATAGCTAAGGCTCTTTTGCCAAAATATAAGGCTTCTTTTGTAATTACCGGAGAGGTTGCAGGCCAGAGACCTATGAGCCAAAGAGTCGATGCGATAAAAAATGTAACCAAGCTTGCAAATGACGAAATGGAAGAGGGGCTTGTATTAAGGCCTCTTAGCGCCAAGCTTTTTCCTTTGACAAAGCCTGAGAAAGAGGGATGGGTTGATAGAGAGAAGCTTCTTGGAATATATGGAAGAGATAGAAAAATTCAACTCTCTTTGGCCAAAAAATATGGATTTAAAGATTATGAAAGCCCAGCTGGAGGGTGTCTTTTAACAGAGGCCGCTTTTGCCGCAAAAATAAGGGATTTTATAAAATATGATAAATTTGAGGCACAAGATATTGATGTTTTGAAAGTTGGAAGACATTTGAGGTTGCCTGAAGGCTCAAAACTTGTAATAGGAAGAAACAAAGAGGAAAATGAGAGAATATCCTTGATAAAAAATGATAAATTTATAAAAGTTAAGCTCTTAAACGCTACAGGCCCTCTTAGTCTTCTCTCAAAAAACGCTTCCCTTCAAGATAAAAGTCTTGCCGCAAAACTTTGTTTGCTGTATGGAAAAACAAAAGAGGGAGTTGAATATGAGGTTTTAATAGGAGATGAGATTATAAAAACTACTCCCTATATCTCAAAAGAGGAGGCTTCCAAATTTTTTGTAAAAATATGAGAAATTATGGTATAATACCCTTCCTCTTTTAGGGGCGTTAGCTCAGTTGGGAGAGCACGACGCTGGCAGCGTCGGGGTCACCGGTTCGAGCCCGGTACGCTCCACCAATTTCTATTTTACTTCTTTTTTGATATAATCTTCCATATTCTTTTTAGGAAATTTTATGCAAACAAGCGATCTTGTAGTTATTATAAGCACTTTTCTTCTAAGCGTTATTTTATTAAATAAAAAAATCGATGAATCTACAATCTGGAGAGCTACAGCCATTCCTTTAGCTTCCATTATAGGAAGCGGATTTTTGGTAATTGCTCCTTTGCTTTATATGAGTGTTGGAATCTATTCAGTTTATGCAATACTATTTTTGGCGATTCTTTCTTATATGATAGGAGGGGCTATAAGATACAATATAAAAGAGATAGAGCCAAGACTTGAAAGTGATACTCTCTCAAATGGAGTTTTGTTTTTAGAGAGGGTTTCAGATTTGGCTTTGGCTTTTGCTTATATTGTAAGCGTTACCTATTATCTCTCTTTATTTGGGGATTTTGCCCTAAGGGGAGTTAATTTAGTTGATCCAATCCTATCAAAATCGATAACTACGGGACTTATTTTATTTATAGCTTTTTATGGAAATCATAGAGGATTTAATTTCTTAGCAAAATTTGAAAGTGTTAAACTTGCAATTATCGGCGGATTGATAGCGGCTCTTATTTTTGGAAATTTTCAAGCTTACAAGAGTGGAGTTTGGCATCTTCCATCCTATAAAAACTCTTCATTGGATGCTATGTTTATTATTTTGGGAATGCTTATAGTAGTGCAAGGGTTTGAGACAAGCAGATATTTGGGAGATAAGTTTAATAGAGATATTAGAATAAAATCTATGAAGTTGGCTCAATTTATAGCCGGTGCGGTTTATGTCGTTTATATAGCTTTGATGCTTTACTATTTTAATTATCCTATGCCAAAAAGCGGAGAGGATACGGCAATTATTACTTTATCAAAACATATTTCCCAAATTTTGCCAGTTGTGCTTTTAGCTTTGGCTTTAATTGCTCAATTTGATGCGGCAGTTGCCGACGCGCAAGGCGGAAACGGGCTTTTTATGGAGGTTTTGAAAAAGTATATAGATAAAGTCTTAGATGGAGTTGGATATTTAATAATAGCATTTTTCGGGCTGATAATTGTATGGACTTCAAATATTTATGAGATTATAACTTATGCTTCAAAGGCTTTTGCTTTTTACTATTTTATACAAACTTTGGAATCAGCTTTAACGGCTTTTGTTCATAAAAAAGAGTATTTAAAGTCTATATATTTTATTTTTGTAGCCTCTTTTGCTTTAAGTGTCGTAATTTTCGGAGCTCCAGCCGGAGGATAGGATTTTTTGAGATGTATTTTATGCGAGAGGCTCTCTTTTTCTTTTGTTTGCAAGGAGTGTAAAGAGAAGTTTTTAACTCCATCATTTTACAGAAGAAGTTTGAGAGATTTTGAGGTTTTTAGCTTCTACAAATATTCTGAGATAGAAAATCTTTTAAATCTAAAGCACACTCTTCTTGGATATTTCATATATAATATTTTGGCCAAAAATTCATTTTTGCCTTTTTCAAAAGAGTTTAAAACAGATTTTCCAGTTTTTGCTCTACCAATTGACGATATACCATATAGCGGCTATTCCCATACGGCTATTTTGGCGAAATATCTAAAAAGCAAAAATATAAAGCCCGTTTTTCACTCTCTTATAGCTTCAAACAGGGTAATTTATAGAGGAAAGAGTCTTGATTTTAGATTGAAAAATCCAAGAAAGTTTCAATATCTTTTTAAAAGAGAGATTGACGTAATTTTAATAGATGATGTTGTAACTACCGGAAGCACTTTGAAGGAGGCTTTTTGGACGTTAAAAAAATATGACGTAAATGTTTTGTTTGCTCTTACCATAACCAACGCAAGAGACAAATAAGCACAATTTGGATAAAATATATAAAAATTTAACCAGAGGTTAATTAATGGATAATATATTTGATTCAAATAGCGATATTCAAGAGATTGATATAGAAGAGTCGATAAAGACAAGCTATCTTGATTACTCTATGAGCGTAATTGTCGGAAGAGCTCTTCCGGATGCAAGAGACGGTTTAAAACCGGTTCATAGAAGAATTCTTTACGCTATGAACGATCTTGGAGTAACCTCAAGAGCTCCTTATAAGAAATCCGCAAGAATAGTGGGAGATGTTATAGGTAAATATCATCCTCACGGAGATACGGCTGTTTATGATGCGCTTGTTAGAATGGCTCAGCCCTTTTCTATGAGACTTCCAATTATTGACGGGCAGGGGAATTTTGGTTCCATAGACGGAGATAATCCGGCTGCTATGCGTTATACGGAAGCAAGAATGACAAAACTTGCGGAAGAGCTTCTTAGAGATATTGACAAAGATACCGTAGATTTTGTGCCAAATTATGATGACTCTTTGAAAGAACCTGATGTTCTTCCTTCAAGGGTTCCAAATCTTTTATTAAACGGTTCAAGCGGAATAGCGGTTGGAATGGCTACAAATATCCCTCCTCACAGATTGGATGAATTGATAGACGCCCATCTTGCGGTTTTAGAAAAGCCCGATATTTCATTAGATGAGCTTTTAGCACATATAAAAGGGCCAGATTTTCCAACAGGTGGAGTGATTTTTGGAAGAAAAGGGATAATAGACGCTTATAAAACCGGTAGGGGAAGAATTAAGGTAAGAGCCAAAATTCATTTCGAGAAAAAGGGAAATAAAGACGTTATAGTAATAGATGAGATGCCCTATCAAGTCAATAAAGCAAAGCTTATAGAGCATATTGCCCAGCTTGTAAAAGATAAGCATATAGAGGGAATTGGCGAAATTAGAGACGAGAGCGACAGAGAGGGAATTAGAGTTGTAATAGAGCTTAAAAAAGATGCAATGAGCGAAATAGTTTTGAATAATTTATACAAATCCACAGCAATGGAGACTACTTTTGGAATTATTCTTTTAGCTATCGTAAATAAAGAGCCAAAAATTTTTACTCTGATAGAACTTTTAAAACTCTTTTTATCCCATAGAAAAACGGTTGTTATAAGAAGAACCATTTACGAGCTTGAGAAAGCGAAAGCCAGAGCCCACATTTTAGAAGGGCTTATGATAGCGCTTGATAATATAGACGAAGTTATTAAACTGATTAAATCAAGTCCCGATACAAAAAGCGCAAGAGAGGCTCTTATAGATAGATTTTCTCTAACTGAAATACAGGCAAACGCCATTTTGGATATGAAGCTTCAAAGATTAACGGGGCTTGAGAGAGAGAAGATAGAGAACGAGTTAAAAGAGCTAAGAGAGGAGATAGAGAGACTTAGCGCTATTTTGAAAAGCGAAGATAAGTTAAATGAAATTATAAGAGATGAGCTTTTGGAGATAAAGGAGAAGTTTTCCACTCCAAGGCTGACTAAAATCGAAGATGATTATGAAGATATCGATATAGAGGATTTAATTCCAAATGAGCCTATGGTTGTTACGATAACCCATAGAGGATATATAAAAAGAGTTCCTCTAAAGCAGTATGATAAGCAAAAAAGAGGAGGCAAAGGGAAAACGGCGGTAACTACTTATGAAGATGATTTTATAGAGAGCTTTTTTGTAAGCAACACCCACGATACTTTGATGTTTATAACCGATAGAGGACAGCTTTATTGGCTTAAAGTCTATAAAATTCCAGAAGGCAGCAGGGTTGCCAAAGGAAAAGCGGTTGTTAATTTGATAAATCTTCAGCCTGATGAAAAGATAAAGGCTACGATTCCTACTACAGATTTTGACGAGAACAAATCGTTAGCTTTCTTTACCAAAAACGGATTGGTAAAGAGGACAAATTTAAGCGAATTTAAAAATATAAGAAGTGTGGGAGTTAAAGCTATCACTTTAAATGAAGATGACGAGCTTGTTACCGCTAAAATAGTAAAGGCTGATGCAAAATACCTCTTTATTGTTACCAAAAAGGGAATGTGCATTAAATTTGGCGTTGAAGATGTAAGAGAGATGGGAAGGCTTGCTAAGGGAGTTACCGGAATCAGATTTAAGGAAGAGGGTGATGAAGTTGTGGGAGCTACTGTTATTTATAATGATGAACAGGAGCTTTTGACAGTAAGCGAGAGAGGAATAGGAAAAAGAACCGAAGCAAAAGAGTATAGACTTCAAAGCAGAGGCGGAAAAGGGATAATTGCTATGAAGCTGACTCCTAAAACTGGAGATTTGGTAGGAGTTGTCATAGTTGATGAAAATAAAGATTTAATGGCTCTATCAAGCAGCGGGAAGATGATTAGAGTCGATATGAAAAGCATAAGGAAAGCCGGAAGAAACACAAGCGGCGTTAAGATAGCCACTCTTCCCAAAGGAGAGAAGATAGTTGATATCGCAAGATGTCCAAAAGAGGAGAGCGAGGCCGATACAATAGAAAAAGAGGAGGAGAGTTAGAGTTGGAATAAAAATTGCTCCATCTATGATAGATTCTATTAAAGGATTTTGTTAGATGAAGCAATTTTATCTTCTTTTTCTCTCTGCTATTTTTTTTAGCGGATGTTTTGAAGCTCAAAGCTGCAAACCGGTTTTAATAAAAAGAGTAACAAAAATTTATCAAAAGAATCCCAAAAAAGATATTGTAGTTTTAAGCGTGATAGGGGAAGGAATAGCTCCAGATTATGCAAAATCTCCGACTCACGCCATGGTTTTGGCTAAGAGAGCCGCTATTTTGGACGGTTACAGACAGCTTGGAGAAAAGCTTTACGGCGTTAAATTGACAGCAAAAGACAGAGTCGAGGATGCGGTTTTGAAAAATTCAAAAATAGTCTCTCAAGTAAACGCCATTATAAAAAACGCTTCCATTATCAATAATTCCTATAAAGACGGGCTTTATAGAGTGATGATGGAGCTAAAAATAGATAGAAATCTTTTAAGAAGGTATCTCTATTCTCAAAATTAGCCCTCTTTTTCTCTCTTTGCCTCTTTTTTGTTTTGAGTATTTTATAGGATACGATATCTATCTTAAAGATTTAAAACCTGTTGATTGGAATTATTATATCTCTCCCGCAATGGTTCAATCTAAAAGAAAGAGGCTTCTTTGCGAAATAAAAGTTTCAAGAAAATATAATGATTTGAAATTTTTTATGGAAAAAAGAGATGAAATTTTAGATTGCCTTTTAGAAAAAAAAGCTTTTGTTTACTCTTTTAATAAAAAAGAGAACGATTTTTTGGAAAATATAGAGATTTTAAAACTTCCATTTATAAAAATAGACCTCTCTTTTGATAAAAATAGAGCTTTCATTTGGCTTGTGAAATAAAATAAAATTTGAATTTTTAATTTTTTACTCTATTTCGCTTAAATTTATAGCCTCTCCTTTTTCATAATCCTTTTTGGCTTTTTTGTTTAACAAAATCTTTTTAAATTTCGGATGTATTCCGTATCCAGGTCTTATAGCTTTTATATTTTTATTTGTAAAAGCTTCTCCTTTTTTTATATCTTTAATTGCGTAAAGAGATCTTCTAAACTCTTTG
>JALVCR010000313.1 GCA_027009865.1 Campylobacterales bacterium | reverse complement strand
AGATCCTCTTTTGAGACGATTTTAGAAATTTTCGGATATAAAATTGCCGCAGCTTCCGGGGGAGTTTGAGACATTGAGAAATTGGATATCTGGAAAGCTGCTTTTTTCAAAATCAAACTTGCGCACTCTTCGTCGCACTCTATTGCTTTTGTAACTCTAAGAGCCTGGTTAAAAAGGCATACAAGGCATTCCGGTTTCATATTCATATCTTACTTCCTTAACTTTTTATAGGTTTTATTAAAATTATTATTTTATTTAATCTGTCTTTGAATAGAATTTTACCGTTTAACGCTTTATAAACAATAGAGTATCTGCCTTTTTTTTCTATTCTTTGTATAAATCCCTCTTTTTGTTCTTTTAAATTCTCTCCTTTAAAGATAGGTTTTCCCTTCAGCACATTTTCCAAAAGAGTATCAGGATAATATTTGCTTAAATATTTTCTATTGAAACTCTCTTTATCCATACAGTAGCTATTTAGGCATATCCCGTTTGGATTGATTGTCATATCCATTATCAAATTTCCTAAAGAGAAAATCTGAAGATTTAGATAATTTTCTCCGCTTTTCATAAAACCGGTGTCTTGATAGGCTATCTTTTTGGTTTTTAAAGTTACCAAAAGACTTTTTGATTTTTTAATCTGAGGTTTAAAAGAACAGGAGGTAAGAGATAAAATTAAAATTCCAAGAAATAAAAGTCTTATGTATCTCATTTTTTTATCCTTTTTATTGTAATAGGCAAGATTTGATTTTATCTTAATATCCATTAAAAAGAGTTTTTATTTTTATGGATTTTTATTTCTAAAAGATATTAATTGTTTTTATATTATGATAAGAAAAAAATTATTAATAGAGATTTAATTTTTAAATTGGTATTATTTCCAAAATTTTTAAAAGGAGGTATTTTTATGAGAAATATAAAAAATGCAGCGCTTATTGCCGCTTTTTGCACTGTAAGCGTTTTTGCAAGCGAGGCTTTAATGCAAAAAGCAAAAGAGGCGGGATTAAAACCTATTCCAAAAGATATATCAAAGCTTTATAAGCTTATAGACAATCCCAAAAATCCCATTACAAAAGATAAAATAGAGCTTGGGAAAAAGCTGTATTTTGATCCGAGACTTTCAAAAAGTCAGCTTATAAGTTGTAATACTTGCCATAATTTGGGTTTGGGAGGAGATGATAACGTTCCTGTTGCTACAGGCCATAAATGGGCGCACAATCCGCATCATCTAAATTCTCCCACTGTTTATAACGCCGTTTTTAACTCAAAACAGTTTTGGGACGGTAGAAGCCCTGATCTTGAAGACCAAGCCACCGGCCCTATTCAAGCTCCCGTAGAAATGGCTATGGATAAAGAAAAAGCAGTTGAAGTTATAAAATCTATTCCAGAATATAAAAAATCTTTTGAAAAAGCTTATCCAGGTGAAAAGATTACCATAAAAACCATTGGTAAAGCTATCGGAGCTTTTGAGAGAACGCTTGTAACTCCAAGTAGATACGACGAGTATCTAAATGGAGAGAGCAACG
>JALVCR010000312.1 GCA_027009865.1 Campylobacterales bacterium | reverse complement strand
AACTCATCCAATCTCTTTTGAAATGGATATCTTCAAAGAAAAGATCTTTGCTGTAAACAAACCCGTCTATAAAAGCTCCGTCGTCTCCTATATGGCTGTTTTGAAAAAAGGAGATAAAGAGAGACTCTCTATCTTTTAATCTTCTGTATGAATTTAAAATATTTATTGAAAAACTCCTTTAATCATCACTTTTTCTATTTTTCCATAAAGGGTATCTTTATTGTAGAGAGAATTTTTATCTTTCTTTACCTCTTTATATGTCGGGTCAAACAAAATCAAATCGGCTCTATACCCCTCTTTAACTCTTCCTCTATCTTTAAGATTTAAAATTTTTGCCGGATTTAGGCTAACCTTTTCAAAAAGCTTCTCAAAATCGATAATCCCTTCCCTTACAAGATAGCTATAGCAGACAGGAAGAAAATCTCTTATGGAATCTATTCCGTAAAGCGCATCCGAGAAAGCCACATCTTTATAGATTATCGATTTTGGAGAGTGCAAAGCGGTAATGGTATCTATTTTATCCTCTTTTAAAGCCTCAATAAGCCTCTCTCTTTCCCTCTCTTCTCTTAAAGGAGGCATAATTTTAGCCGCAGTATTGAAATCTTCGCAAGATGAGTCGTTTTTGCATAGATGATGGATAGAAACTTCACAAAAAATATTTTTATTTTTTCTTTTGCCTTCATTAACTATCTCTATGGAGCGTCTTGTAGAGAGAGACTGAAACAAAATCTCTATATCATAATAGATAGCCATTTCCAAAATTTTGGCAACCTCGCTTATTTCGCTTATTTTGGAAATTCCCGGAAGCCC
The DNA here is from genome assembly GCA_027009865.1 of Campylobacterales bacterium. Classification (GTDB taxonomy): domain Bacteria; phylum Campylobacterota; class Campylobacteria; order Campylobacterales; family JAADDG01; genus JAADDG01. The sequence goes on along the minus strand of JALVCR010000312.1, from coordinate 5,697 downwards.
CAAAGTAAAAGATACTTCAGATTCATTCATCACTCCGCTATCATTTAAATCGGGATTGTTGCAAAAAATCATCAAGGGAATCTGTTTCATCTTCGCATACTGCATGGCTCTTCTTATGAGATTGCCGTTTGAGCTTGATTTTTCAAACAACACATCCGAGCCATATTTTAAAAGAGTGGAGATATTATTTAATCTATTTCCATCGCTTGCCGCTATTGAGAGAAAAATATCAAGCTTGCTCTCATACGATATTCTCTCGTTTAAAAACTCCAAAACCGTTTCATTATCGATTCTTGGAGAGAAATCCGGCATTAAAACAAAACTTCCAACTCCACCTAAAATTGCGTTTTCAAAGAGTCTTTCAAGATTTTTTCTATTTAATTTATCATTATACAATCTGACATTCAAATCTATAATGGAGGGAAAAAGATAGAGACCTTCGGCATCGAAAAACTCGTCTCCCAAAGTGGTAATTCTTGGAGAAACCTCAACTATTTTATCTCCTTCTATTTTTACGTCAACCTTTTTCTCTTTTCCATCTTCAAAAATTACGGCGTTTTTGATTACCATCTCTCTTCACTCTCTTTTACTTTTTCAAGATATTTCAAAAATTCATTCGGCTCTTTAAAGCCGACAACTCTCAAATTTTCAAGCTCCTTTCCATTTTTGTAAAAAACAACCCCAGGAGGCCCAAAGAGTGAGAATTTTTTCAAAAGCTCTTTATCCTCCTTTGTATTTTGGGTAACGTCAACTCTGTAAAGCTCAAAATCTCTTAGAGCTTTCAAAACTTTTGGATCTTTAAAAGTTATCTCCTCAAACTCCTTGCAAGCGGTGCACCATTTGGCGCTAAAATCTATCAAAACCGGTTTTTTAGCTTTTCTTACAATATCCTCAAGCTCTTTTAAAGAGGATATTCTTTTAAACATCTCCTCTTTTTTTAAATTTTGATTTTGACTTATTTTATATGACCCGTTTTCTTTGCTTATTAAATTCTCCAAAGGATTTAGAGGACTTGTAGCTTTGCTAAAAGCCCCCACAATCAATAAAACAGAATAGATAAACAAAAACAAAGCTATCGTCTTTATAAACTTTTTCCATCCAATAGCCCCCTCTTCCAGTCTCTCAAAAGCTCCCATATAAACAGCGCTTCCCAAAAACAATAGCCCCCAAAGAAGAAGGGTTACATTGGAAGGGAGAATCTTATCAAGCATCCAAACAGCTATACCAAGCATCACAACGCCAAAAACATAAGAGACTCTCGTCATCCAAACTCCAGGTTTTGGCATATATTTTCCGGCTCCTATTCCTATCAAAAGCAAAGGGACGCCCATTCCAAGACTCATAACAAATAAAGCCAAAGCGCCAAGCAAAACATCTCCAGTCTGTCCTATATAAATCAAAGCCCCGGCAAGCGGAGGAGCCACGCATGGGCCAACTATCAAAGCCGACAAAAAGCCCATTACCGCTATTCCCCAAACTCCGTGCCCTTCTGCCTCTTTTGATTTTTGATTTAATTTAGACTGCCAGGAAGCGGGAAGAGATATTTCATAAAATCCAAACATCGAAAGGGCCAAAGCTACAAAAATCAGACTAAAAAATACAACTACCCAGGGATTTTGCATAGCCGTTTGAAGATTGCTTCCAAAAAGAGCCGCCAAAACCCCAGCTATCGTATATGCCAAAGACATGGAGAGAACATAAATCAAAGATAGGAAAAATCCCTTTTTGGCATTCATGCTCTCTTTTGACTGTGAAACTATTATGCTTGATAGAATGGGAATCATCGGGAAAATACAGGGAGTTAAAGAGAGCAAAAGGCCAAATCCAAAAAAGGAGCTTAAAATAAGCCACCAGTTGCCGCCCTTTAAAATTCCGGTAATCTTATCCTGCTCATTTACAAAATTTTGACTCTCTTTTTTGGCCTCAGCGCTTTTTGAAGCTATACTTTGAGAAATCTCAAAATCAAAGCTCTTTTTCAAGGGAGCATAACAAAGCCCGTTTTCAGAACATCCTTGATATTCTATTAAGAGAGTTATCTTTTTTGCATTCTTTACTTTCTCTTTTATTAAAGAGAGAGGAATGTCAGCTAAAATAGCTTTTCTGTGAACCAAAAAGCCATGAAATTGCACCGGTTTTGGAAGTTTTAAATCTTTTGTAATATCAATCTTTTTAGGAGAGATTATTTTATAATGTAAATCCTTATCATAAAGATAGATTTTATCTCCAAGCTCTATTTTTGTTTTTATTACATCATTTTGCAATTTAGCCTCAACCCTGAAAGCCTCGTCTGGCTCCAACACTTTAGGATTCTCAAACGCAAAAACGTAAGAGACAAAGAGAAGGAAGATAAAAATAAAATTTCTTCTCATAAAAAATCCCCTGTTTTTTTGGGGCTAATTTTATCATACTTTCAAACAAAGCAAGCTTACTGCAAATTTAGTTTAAGTTTTAAACTCCTCTCTTTGTTTTTTGTCTTTTTCTTATTCCATCCCTTATAATAGTTTTTAGAAAGATAATCAAGTATTAAATCTTTAGTTTTTTTATCAAGCTCCCATAATCCAAAAGCCTTTTGCATAACTTTTATTTTAGTATTCCAAAACTTTCTATCCCCGCCGTTTATGGTTATAAATCTTCCAGTATGGCAAACAATACAATTTTCCTTAACTTCATTAAGCCCCCTGTCTATAACAAGCTTGGATTCTGGATCAATCTCTTTTGTAAAACCCAAAAAAGATAAAAAAATTAGAAAAATAAAAGCTCTTCTCATCATTCATCCTTAATATAAATCGGCTAAATCTTCATACATTCTTACAACCTTATTGGACTTCTTTAAAAGAGGAATATTTAAAGTTATAAGCTTTCTTAAATCCTCTCCGTTTAGTTTCGGTTTAAAAATTACCGGAATCATACTATCCCAAATAGATTTCATTCTTATAAGCTCTTTTCTTATATGAGAGACAGCTTCCGCAGAGACGCCTCTTTTTTGGTTTCCATTTAAAAGCCCTCTTAAAGCCTTGTCAAAAAGCAGAAAGCTTCCTCTTATTTTTACAATATTCTCCTCTACATTTATACCAAGTAAAATCAAAAGTTTCTCTTTTACTATTTTTTGGGAAAGCATACTCTCTCTTCCGGCAAAATCCAAAGCGTTTGCCATTGAATCTGTAAGCTTGTTTTCAAAATCATCCTCTTTTTTATACATCAAAAATAATCTGTTAGTATCTCTTAACAAATCCTCGTTTTCATTTACAATATAAAAAAAATCCTCTTTAGTAATCTCTCCTCCCTCATAAAAAGGTTTTAAATGAGAATTAAACTCCCTCCATTTAGAGATAAGATCTTTTGTAAAAGAGATAATTTCACTGTTTTTGGAGGGAGTTATTTTAAGCTCTTTATCTCCGTTTAAAACAGCTCTTAATATCCTGTCGTAAAGCTTGGCGCTTTTTTTAAGATTGGCTCTGTTTTCATCCTCATCTATTCCTAAAGTTACTAAAATGGCCTCTTTTGCCATCTTTTGGGTAAGAGCTCTCGCTTTGCCCATCATATAGAGCATATGCCCCTTTTTATTCTCGTTGGCTATCGCCATTTTTACAAGTCTCTCTATCTGGGCCTCTTTTCTAAACAGAAAATCTTTATTGCCGTTTGCAAAAACAAAACAGCTAAGAAGCAAAAAGAGTAAAACTTTTGTTTTCACTTTCAATCCTTTTGGGAGGGTTACTTATATATCGTTTTCGAAAATAAAAATTTTAATAAGGAAAATTTCGCTATCATCCAACAAAGGAAAAAGTATGGAAACAAAAAAATATCTTTTAATGCTTTCATTGATTTCCATCTTTATATATATCTGGGCTATTAGCATAATTTTAAAAACTTTTTTAATAAATCCAGATATTTTAAGTTTTCCTGAAGAAGCGGTTAGGTCTTTGCTGTTTCTTTTTATAGCTTATCTCTTTTCATCGCTTTCTGGAATGATAATCGCAATACTTTTTAATAAAAAGTTTTATATGAAGCTTTTTTCTTTTTTCCTATTTCTTCTATTTTTTACTTTCGTAGCGGCCAAATCAATTTTTGGGTAAAAGGCTAAATTCTTTTTCCTGTCTTTACGATTTTAATATTAATATTAAAAAAATAAAGTAAAATACTGATAAAGTTTCTTTTAGGAGTATGTTTTGGAAAAGAAAATAGCCGCCCTTGAAGATCTGATAGGAAATACGCCTCTTTTGGAAATTGAGTTTCTATATAAAAATAGCAAAAGAAAGATATATGCAAAGGCTGAATACTTCTCCTTTACGGGAAGCATAAAAGATAGGATGGCTCTTCATATAATTAAAAAAGCCTACGCAAAAGGAGAGCTTAAAAAGGGATACGTTATAGCGGAAGCTACAAGTGGAAATACCGGAATATCGTTTGCCGCTATCGGAAAGGCTTTGGGGCATGAGGTGATAATTTTTATGCCAAACTGGATGAGTGAAGAGAGAGTGAAACTGATTAAAAGCTTTGGAGCCCAAATTCACCTTGTCGATAGAAAAGAGGGAGGATTTATAGGAAGCATTAATAAAACCGAAGAGATGGCTTCCAAAATGAAAAATGTATTTCTTCCAAGACAGTTTTCAAACATCGATAACATAGAAGCCCACTACTCTTTAATAGGCCCTGAAATCTGGCAGCAGTTAGAGGAGTTAAATGTTACTCCTGATGCTTTTGTGGCGGGAGTTGGAACCGGAGGAACGATAATGGGAACGGGAGAGTATTTAAAAGAGAAAAATCCAAATATAAAACTTCATCCAGTAGAGCCGGCAAGCTCTCCTACCCTATCTACCGGCCATAAAGTGGGATTTCACAGAATAGAGGGAATTTCAGACGAATTTATCCCTTCAATCCTTAGAATGTGCGATTTAGACGAAGTTTTGGCAGTAGATGACGGGGATGCGATCATTATGGCCCAGAAATTGGCAAGAGAGCTTGGAATTGGAGTTGGAATATCTTCGGGAGCCAATTTTTTGGCCGCTTTGATGGCTCAAGAGAGACTTGGAGAGGAGGCAAATGTAGTAACGGTTTTTGCAGACGATAATAAAAAATATCTCTCAACAGATCTGTTTAAAGAGGAGATTGTAAAAAGCCACTATCTATCAAAAGATATAAAGCTTTTAAATGTAAGGGGAATAAGGATAAAAAAACCTGTAAAACATAAAAGAATGGAAGCATTCTGCCAAACGGAGGCTTAAAAATCCAAATCCTCTATCTTTTTTAAAAACTCCTCTTTGCTTAAAAACCACTCGTTTTTATCAGAGCTGTATTCAAAACCTAAAGGAACCTTCCTCCCCTCCTCCTTTAAGGCGTTTTTGCTAAAATCTTTGGATGTTGTAAATTTAATTGTAGGCTCTATTACAAAATGATCGTCAAACTCCCATACCAAATGGCTCTCGTCGGCCGGACACATAACTTCATGAAGTTTCTCTCCCGCTCTTATGCCGACTATCTTTAACGGAAGATTAGGAGCCATCGCTTTTGCCAAATCGACTATCTTCATAGAGGGAATTTTGGGAACGAAAATCTCTCCTCCCTGCATTCTTTGAAAGCTTTTTAAAACAAACTCCACTCCCTCCTCTAAAGTTATCAGAAATCTTGTCATTCTCTCATCGGTTATTGGAAGCTCTTTTGCCCCCTCTTTTATGAGTTTAGCAAAATATGGAACCACCG
>JALVCR010000311.1 GCA_027009865.1 Campylobacterales bacterium | reverse complement strand
GTGCATATTTCTTCCTCTAACTTCCACTCTGTCCCCGCCATTTGGACAGAAAGTCTCTATTAGATTCTTATCATCGTCAAGCATCTCTCTGTGCTGGTCGAAATATCCTATTTTAAAATCTCCTCTTTTTACAACTCCGCTATCTACGCTCTCTTTTCCAAGAAGTATTTTTAAAAAGGTTGATTTTCCGCTTCCATTTTTTCCAACTACTGCAATTCTATCTTTTTGAAGGATTCTTGTAGAGAAATCTTTGATTAAAACTTTATCTCCAAGCTTTTTATGAATATGCTCTATTTCAAAGAGCATCTTTTTTCTGTTTACTCCCTCATCTCTGTTAAAATGTTTCTTTTCTCTCTCAAGCTCAAGCTGCATTTTTCTAATGAGAGCCGGATTTTTTTTAGCTTTCTCTCTAAGCTCTAAAACCCTCTTTTTTCTGCCTTCATTTCTCTTTAGCCTTGCTTTAACGCCTCTTCTTAGCCACTCCTCCTCTCTTTTTAGAAGTCTTAGAAGATTTTCGTGGCTCTTTTTCATCGATTCTAACAGCTCTTCTTTAGCTTTAATGTAATCTTGGTATCCTCCTTTAAAGCTTCTTAGTTTGCAATCTTCTATCTCCACTGTTCTTGTAGCAAGTCTGTCTATAAAATATCTATCATGAGAGATCAAAAGGAGCGTAAATCTCTCTTTTAAAAGCATATCTTCCAAAAATTCGACCATATAAACATCAAGATGGTTTGTCGGCTCGTCAAGCAGTAGGATATCTGGCTTTTTCAAAAGCAAAGCCGCAAGAGCGACTCTTCTTTGCTCTCCTCCGCTTAAAAGATTTACCGGTTTGTTTTCATACTCTTTTAGATTAAACTCCAAAATAACTCTCTTGATTCTGTCATCAAGATTCCATGCGTTTTTGGAGTCTAAAAATTTTTGAAGCTCTTCATGCTCTCTTAAAAGCTCTTTATTTTCAAAATCTTTGGCTAAAAGGGCGCTTACTTTCTCAAATCTCTCCCGTTTTTGTTTTAATTCGTCAAGTTCCGCTTCTATCGCCTCTTTTACTGTAATATTTTCCTTAAAAGAGGGATTTTGAGAGAGCATCTCTATTTTGATATTTTGCTGAACTACTCTTCTTCCCTCGTCAAACTCCAAGCTTCCTTCGCATATTTTCATAAGAGTCGATTTGCCGCCGCCGTTTTTTCCGATTATTGCTATTCTCTCTCCCTCGTTTATATGAAAATCTATTTTGCATAAAACTTTTTGTGCTTCATAAGCTTTGCTTACTTCTATTAAATCCAAAAGAGCCAAATCTTTTTACCTTTTATATAAATTTTTTAGGTTGACTGTCGGTTAGATGAGGCCATTTTAATTTTGCTCCTCCCAAAACATGAAAGTGAAGATGCATAACCTCCTGTCCTCCGTCTTTTCCTATGTTTGCTATCAACCTGTAGCCGTTTTTGTCAAGCTCAAGCTCTCTTGCCACCTCTTGAATAAAAGGAGTCATTTTTGCCATAAGCTCTCCTGTTGCTTCTTGAAAACTTTCTA
>JALVCR010000310.1 GCA_027009865.1 Campylobacterales bacterium | reverse complement strand
TCAAATTTCTCCCATCCACAAAAGCAAAAGCGGTCTTTATAAAAGAGGAGTTTAAAAATAAGCTTCCAAAGAACACTTACCCTCTAATTTGCGAAAATCCATACCTCTCAATGGCTTATGCAAGCAAATTTTTTGCAAAAGATATTGTAAGAGAGAAAAAGTTTGATCCAAAAATCGGAGAAAACTGCCATATAGATAAAAAAGCCTCCATTGGAGTTAATACAATAATTGGAGATAATACAATCATATTAGCCGGAGCCGTAATAGGAGATAATGTAAAAATAGGCAAAAACTGCATAATCTATCCAAATGTTACAATCTATAACGATACGATAATTAAAAACAATTGTAAAATTCATGCGGGAGCTGTGATAGGGAGTGACGGATTTGGATATGCGCATACAAAAGATGGAAAACATATAAAAATATACCATAACGGAAACGTAATAATAGAAGATGATGTAGAAATTGGAGCAAATACGACAATTGACAGAGCTGTTTTTGGCTCAACCGTTATAAAAAGAGGCTCTATCATAGACAATCTCGTTCAGATAGGGCACAACTGCGAAGTAGGAGAATACTCCATAATAGTAGCCCAAAGCGGGCTTTCTGGTTCATCAAAACTTGGCAGAAACGTTATAATGGGAGGCCAAAGCGCTACGGCCGGACATCTTGAAATAGGAGATTTTGCAACGATTGCCGCAAGAGGCGGCGTTACAAAATCTATAAAGGGAGGGGAGGTTTACAGCGGATTTCCTTTGATGAAACACAAAGATTGGCTAAAATTACAAGCTTTATTATCAAAATTACTAAAAAAAGGATAGAAAAATGGGAGGAACAAGCACCATAATCAAAACTTTTCCGCTTGCCGGAACAAAAGAGGGAGTAATCTCAGTATCTCACTTAGAGGAGCCTTACGGCAAAGGATCAAATTCGGTAGTTAGCATAGGGATATCTCTAAAAGGGGATGTGCAAAATCCCGACTGGAAAGCTCATATTCCCTATGAGAATTTAGATGATTTAATTGACGCTTTAAAAAGCGCAAAAGAGAAGTATCAGGGGTAAACGCCCCTTTTTCCTCTTTTCTTCAAAATATATAACTTTTCTTTAAAATATTTCATTCCATTGACAATTTTTTTCTATTAAGCTACAATAAAAATAAAACTTAAATTAGGAATTAAAAATGAATGCTCAAATAACAAAACTTTTAAAAGATTATGATCTAAAAGTTACGCCTCAGAGAATGTGCATTGTAGAAGAGCTTATGCACAATGGTCATCTTAGCATAGAGGAGCTTTACGAAAAGATAAGAGAAAAATTTCCGTCTCTATCTTTGGCTACTGTTTACAAAAATATTCACGCAATGATGGATAAAGAGTTTATAAAAGAGGTTAAAATACCAAATTTAAAATCAAAATTTGAGCTCTCAAAAGAGGATCACGCTCATATTATTTGCAAATATTGCGGAAAAGTGGAAGATATAAACGTAAATAGTATGGATATTATAAAAGAGGTTGAAAGCAAAAGCTCC
>JALVCR010000309.1 GCA_027009865.1 Campylobacterales bacterium | reverse complement strand
CTTCCAAAACAACTCTCTACAAATATATAGAGTATCTCCATAAAGCTGAATTGTTAACTCATATTATGTATGAAGGCAAACGATTTAAATCTATGAAAAAACCCAATAAACTCTATTTAGCTAATAGTAATTTATTTAATGTTTTATGTTTAGAACCAAAAGTTGGCTCTATTTTGGCTTTTTGGATTTTTATATTAACTTCATAGTAAAATTGATCTTGTAAATGTTTATAAACGTTTACAGTTTAAAAAAGTATGCTATAATTGTAAACGTATATAAACATTTACAAAAGAAATAAAATGTTAAAAACGATACAAAAATATCAGGACAGATTACTTAGTAAATTTAATATAAAATACCGGCGTTATCTATTTCAAAAAATAGACTTTAACGATAAGATGATTGCAATTTTTGGTGCAAGAGGAGTTGGAAAGACTACTTTATTACTGCAATATTTACAAGATTTACTCTCTCAAAATAAAAAAGCTTTATATATTTCCTTAGATTATCCTTTTTTAGCGGGAAGCGACTTACTGGAATTAGCAGAAGAAATCACAGATAAAGGCTATGAGTATCTTCTTTTAGATGAAGTGCATAGATTTAAAGATTTCAGTATTTATTTAAAAAGTATTTATGATATATACAATATTAAAATTCTTTTCACAGGTTCAAGCGCCACATCTATTCTAAATGCCAAAAGTGATTTAAGCAGAAGAGTTACACTTTATAATTTAAAAGGATTTTCATTTAGAGAATTTTTGGAATACAAAAACAAAACAACCCTTAAAGCATATAATTTAGAAGAGATATTAAAAAACCATATTGATATAGCTAAAAATATTAAAATTAAAAATATTTTACAAGAATTTAAAGAATATTTGGAGGTTGGGTATTATCCGTTTTATTTTGATAAAAGCAGTTCATTTTATCAAAATTTAACCAATACAATTAATTTGACAATAGATATAGATTTACCCTCTCTTGGGCTAATAGAACAAAAATATAGCTATAAACTTAAAAAACTGTTGGAAGTGATTTGTGAGAGTGAACCTTTTGAAGTAAACTATACAAAAATTGCGCAAATGGCAGAAATTAGCAGGGTAAAATTATATGACTACATCAGCTATTTAGCAGATGCAGAGTTGATACTTTTAATCAATCAGGCGGTAAAAGGCTTAAAAAAGATAAACAGGCCGGCAAAAATATATTTAAATAATCCAAATTTAATTTATGCTTACTGCCAAAATCAAAAAATAGGCACAATTAGAGAGAGTTTTTTTGCAAATCAAGTTTTAACAAATTATGATATTAAAATCCCAACAGCCGGCGACTTTTTGGTGGACAACAAATATACTTTCGAAATTGGAGGAAAAAATAAAGACTTTACACAAATTAAAGATATACCAAATTCTTTTATAGCAATGGACAACATTGAAATAGGGTTTAAAAACAAAATACCTCTTTGGCTTTTTGGATTTTTATACTAACCGCAAGGGGAATATATTCCGCCTTGCAATTAAATTCATTCTTCCATT
>JALVCR010000308.1 GCA_027009865.1 Campylobacterales bacterium | reverse complement strand
ATGTGGTCTATGGCCGATGCCGTAAGCGGATAAATTACTTTTTCTTTACAAAAAAGAAAAAGTATGATATTCTTTCTTTATGAAAAAGAAAGAATTGATAAAACAAATTATTAGAACTTTCCATTTGGCTAAAAAATTTGATGTCATTCCAAGAGATATTGAAATTCCACTAAATACCAATAAGATTATCACTCTCATTGGAGCAAGACGAAGCGGAAAAACTTATGTTTTGTATAGCATTATTAACAAATTGCAAGATAACATTCCTAAAGAGCAAATAGTTTATATCAATTTTGAGGACGAAAGATTTGATTTAAAAATTGATGAACTTGATTTGATTTTGCAAAGTTATAAAGAGCTCTATCCGGATTTAAATTTGAATAATTGTTACCTCTTTTTTGATGAGATACAAAATATTGAAGGATGGGAGAAATTTGTTAGACGAATTTATGACAGTGTTACAAAAAATATTTTTATAACAGGAAGTAATTCTAAGCTTTTAAGCAGCGAAATAGCCTCTTCTCTTCGTGGTAGAACTTTGACATTCACTATTTACCCGCTCTCTTTTAAAGAATATTTAAGATTTAAAAATATTGTTATCGATCTTTACGGCTTTAATGAAGTATCAAAAATAAAAAGTGAATTTTTAACTTATTTACAAGATGGGGGATTCCCTGAATTAATATTTTTGGACAAAAGATACCATATCGATATACTTCAAGAATATTTTAATGTAATGATTTACAAAGATTTGATAGAACGGTATAAAATCAGTAATATTACAGCATTAAAATTTTTTTTAAAAAGGGTAATAGCCTCTTCTACAAAAGAGATTTCAATAAATAAAATTTATAATGAATTAAAAAGTAATGGTATAAAAATAGGGAAAAATTCACTGTATGATTACTTAGAATATATTCAAGCAATATTTTTGGTACAGGTTTTGTATAAATATTCCAATAGAATCAATGAACTTGGCGAAAAGAAAGTTTATGCTATTGATACGGGGCTTGTTAATGCAATAGAGTTCTCATTCTCTAAAAATATGGGCAAAGCATTAGAAAATTTGGTATTTTTAGAGTTAAAAAGAAGAAAAGAAGAGATCTATTATCACACAAGCACAAATAGCGAATGCGATTTTATTTTAACTACCCAAAACAACTTACCTATGCAAGTTAGCTGGGATATAAGCGAAGAGACAACTAAAATACGGGAGTTAAAAGGTTTGCTTAATGCTTGTAAAACTTTTAAACAAAATAAAGGCTTAATAATTACCGCTGATTTAGAAGATAGTTTTGAAATAAACGGAATAAAAATTGAAGTTATACCTTTTTTTAAATGGTGCTTAGTAAAATAAACCTATCTCAAATATACCGATATAACTAAAAAAACATCAGTCTCCATACCAATTCATTCACACTCTATTTTAAAACCTATCCCTAAGTCATCTTTATTAAATGAAATCATTTTTTTGCCCTTTACATCTATCAAAACAAAATCTCCCGCCGTAACTCTTTTGGTATCTATATTGTTTGCTT
>JALVCR010000307.1 GCA_027009865.1 Campylobacterales bacterium | reverse complement strand
ATAGCCCAAAAAGAAAGCTAAAACAAAATATTGATAAAACAGCAATTTTAAACATTTTTGCCTCTTTAAAAGAAGGAGATTTATCTCCTTCTATTCTCCAAGTTTTACGCCGGCATTTCCGCTATTTTTGCTGCCTACCATTTTTGTGCTGTTTAAAAGAAGAGCTTTTTCAATTTTAACTTTATCTCCTTTAACCTCTATACCGGCATTTCCGCTGTTTTTGCTCCCCACCATAGTCGTGCTGTTTAGAAGAAGGGCTTTTTTAATTTCAGCTTTGCTTTTTCCCTCTATTTTGATTCCAGCGTTACCGCTGTTTTTACTTCCAACCATTTTTGTGCTGTTTAAAAGAAGAGCCTTCTCCACTTTAACCTTTTTGCCTTTAACCTCTATACCGGCATTTCCACTGTTTTTGCTTCCTACCATAGTCGTGCTGTTTAAAATCAAAGATTTTTTAACTTCCACTTTACTGTCGCTTACCGCAAATAGCATAGTTGCAGTTATAGTTAAGGTTATAATACCAATAATTGATTTTTTCATCCTCTGTCCTTTCTTTGTTTAAGTTCACTATACATGCTTTATTATCGTCTTTAATCGTAGTTTTTTGAATTGATATTTCTGTTCAAAGATGATAAAATTTTTACTTAGCTATAAAATTTAAAGAGAAAAGTTTATGAAAAAATTATTGTCTCTTATATTTTTTTGCATCTGCTCTTTTGCAATAAGCGAATCGGCAATTGATAAAAGAAGCGGCGGAGAAATTAAATATTCTTTGCTGAAAAAGAGGATGGATATATTTGATTTGATAAAATATGAAGATAGCCAGACTGTTTTAAATAGACTTTCGGAAATTAAGAATATAAATATTTTTAATTCCTTTAGTCAATCTCTTCTGCATCTGGCGGTTTTATATAGAAAATATCCCGTTGTAAGATATCTTTTAAAAAGAGGAGCTAAAGTATATTTGCAAGATGCAAACGGGGACACTCCGCTTCATATTGCGGTTAGGGATGGAAATGAGGCTTTTATAAAAGCTCTTTTGCTCTCTCCTTCTTCTCTTAATGCTTTGTTTATAAAAAATAAAAATTCTCTAACGCCTCTTGATATAGCTTTGAAAAGAGGCGATAAAAGGGTATTGTCTATTTTGGAGCATTTTTTTAAAAGGGATGATGTTGATTATATATTTTTTGAGAGAGAGTTAAAGAAAAAAGATTTTTTTAAAAACTCTTTACGTTTTAAAGGAAGCAGAAATTTTGGAAATGCCAATATAAAGATAGAAGGAGGAAGAACCTCCTTTTAAATGGAAATTGTGGAGATTATCGGCTTTATCTCTTTTTTTGGAATTTGAACAAAAATTATATAATTTTTGTTGGGATCTGTTTTGATATTTGCTATTTTTTTGCCTTCCGCAAAGATTGATATCTCTTTTCTTGTTTTAATTCTTGCTACTTGAAACTCTTTTGGAAGCCTATCCCAGATTCTTGTATCCGCTCTGTTCATTACCGCTTGATATGCGCTTGCTGTGAATTTGGTTAAAAGCCCAAG
>JALVCR010000306.1 GCA_027009865.1 Campylobacterales bacterium | reverse complement strand
TTTTAATTTTTTTGGGGGAGAGCCGTTTTTACGATTTGAAATAATTAAAAAAATTATAAGTTATATAGAAAGCAAAAAAACATTTCAAAAAATAAATTATAATATTACTACCAATGGAACAATATTGAATGATGAAATCATAGATTTTATAAATAAACATCAAATAAAGCTTTGTATAAGTATTGACGGCAAAAAAGAGATTCATGATAAAAATAGAGTCGACATTCACGGAAACGGGACTTTAGATTTAATTTTAAAAAATCTTCAAAAAATTTCCCAGCAAATTGAATACTATCAAGTAAATAGTGTTTATGGAGAAGATACTATAGAAAATCTTCCGGAAACTTTTGACTTTTTAGTAAAGAAAGGAGTTAAAAATATTCATTTTAATCCAAATATCACACAAAAATGGCATAAAGAAAGTTTTGAGACAATTACCGCTTCTTATGAAAAGATTGGCCAAAAATATATAGAACTCTACAAAAATAAAAAAGAAGTATCTTTAAATTTGATAGACAGCAAAATCATACTATTTTTGAAAGGAGGCTATGAGGAAAAAGATAAATGTCATATGGGAGAGAAGGAATTTGGTTTCGCTCCAAGCGGAAATATATATCCTTGCGAGCGTTTGATAGGCGATGATACAAATAAAGAAATGTGTATGGGAAATATCCATACTGGTTTTAATCCTTTCAAAAGATGCCAAATAGTAAAAGGGAGAGAAAATCTAAACCTTGAGTGTCAAAATTGTCCAGTCAAAGAATATTGTATGAATTGGTGCGGATGCACTAACTTTCATCTAACAGGCTATCCTGATAAAATGAGCGCAATGCTTTGTCATAGCGAAAGAGCAGCTATAAGCGTTGCAAAAAAAGTTTTTTTAGAATTAAAAGAAAATGAAAACTATATAAATCATTTAATATCTTACGCATACAATTAATCTTTATAAGGAGGTGCGTTATGAACAGAAATTTAGGTTTAATCGATAGATTGTCCCATTTAGGAGTTCCTCAAATAGTAATTGACGGCGCGGGAGGATGGCCTGTCCCTTTCTTTAAAATTCCTATGGAAAGATTAAAAGAGATTATAAAAGAGGCTCCAAGACTAAAAATTATGGAATATAAAGAGAATAAAGCCATAAATAGAGAAAAACTTTTAAGTAAAATCTTAGCAGGCGGTATCAGGATGCCTCATCTTCATTTAGAAGACGAAATAGTTCTTTTAGATAAAAAAACTTTCCAAAACTACCTAAAAGCTGCGGCAGAAGAAGTAAGCAAAATAAAAGATATTACTGAAATAGAGGAATATATAAAAGTATAACGGTATCCTCCCGGATACCGTTATATTCCTATAGAACAAAAAGCCTTAAAAGAGGAAATAAAATTATAAGAAAATTAGATTACATCTTTGGTAACTGTGATGAAATGTTTAAAAGTATAGAAAATATAAAACTGGCATCAAGAGGATAAATATATACGTAATTTAGATTGCACTAAAGTTATAATCAACAATCTCTCCTTCCAAAGAGTGCAAAAAAGCTTCTATATCGTCTATTTGATTTTTCTCCAACTCTACTCCTCTTTGATATTTAGCCATGATATGAATAACTTCTTTAAGATTTTTAACACTTCCATTATGAAAATAAGGTGCAGTTTTAGTAATATTACGCAAAATAGGAACTTTAAACATCTGGGCATCATTTTTGCCATAATAATGACCAAGATTCGGAAAAGGATAAGGCATATTGCTTACATTTGTATCTGCCACAATCCCTTTAAAATAGTAGTGCGAACCGTGAATACCGAATATAGGATATAATGGAGCATTGTAAGAATTCATAGGAAATTTTTGTATTATACGGCCGCCTATACTGAGTCCAAAATGGCATGCTTTACATCCTACATCTATAAAAAGATTAAGTCCTCTTTGCTCTTTTTTACTCAAAGCTGTGAGATTGCCATCAAGAAAACTATCAAAACGACTACGAGTAAGTAAAGTTCTTTCATACGCGCCTATCGCTTGAGTGATACGTTTGAAAGTAATCGTATCATCACCAAAAGCTTTGCGGAACAACTCTTTATAACGACTGTTATTTGCTACTTTTTGCACTACCTCTTTGGGAGTGGAAGCCATCTCAAAAGGCGCTTGAATGGGACCCGCAGCTTGCTCTTCAACAGTTTTTGCCCGACCATCCCAAAACTGAAAACTCTCAAGTGCAGCGTTAAGAACTGTGGGCGAATTAAGATGATGAGGATTAATTTGATTTTTATATCCAATCGCTGCAGAACGTCCATCATCCCCGCCTTTATCAAGATCATGGCAGCTTGCACAGCTTATTGTGCCGTCTTTAGATAAAGAAGGATCGAAATAAAGCTCTCTGCCAAGTTCAATTTTAGAACTATTTAGTAAATTATCAGAAGTATTTACAAGCTGCAACATTTTTTTTGTATCGGTAGGAATGGAACAAAAACCGGCTTTAAGCGCTTTTTGACGCAGCAAATCTGCCTGTAGAGGAGGCAAAGGAGTATCAAGTATTATTTTTGCACTAATTTTAGCTATAATATAGGGAATAATAAAGAAAAAGAAGGGCAGGAGAAAAAAAATTACTTTTTTCATTTCTATTGCCTTTTTATCGATAATAACAAAAAAGATATAATGCTACATTGATAAATATCAATTTTTTAATGGGCAATAAAGCCAATATTTTTGGCTTTAAAACCCCATATCTTTTATAATTTCGCTAAATACTTGATATCTTTGTTTTATATCTGGATGAATCATTTTATAAACAATATCGGAGAGCTCTTTAGAAATAGAAGGGTTTATTTTACGCAAAGAAGCAGGCTTTTTATTTCCCAAAGGAGTGAAATTTACAACCTCCAAATAGGCATCCTCTCCCGTTAATTTTTTGTAAATATAGAGTCCAAACGAAAATATTTCGAAAAACTCCATTTTTCCGTATCCGTTTTGGTTAGATAGGCTAAATCTATAGTCGATACCATTTTTTTCAAGAAAATAGTTAAAAATCATTAAAAAACCTACCGCTCCTTTGGAAAATCTATTAAGATATCTGTAATAAAAATCCTCAAAACTCTCTTTATATTCGCGGTTTTCTTTAAATTCGATCATTATCTCTTTTATTAAAAATTTGGCAAATCTCAAAGGAACGGCTTTTAAAATCGTATGAGCTTCTTTAGCTTTGCTTAAACTTCCTCCCATCAAAATATCCACGCCAAATTCCGTTTTTCCATCCACCCTTGCTTTAGCTCCTACAAAACCTATATCCCCCCATTCATGAATCCCGCAGCCCTTTACGCAAGCGCTCCAATACATTCTAACTTTTGCATCTTTTAAATCCACCTCTTTGGATAGAAAATCTGCCATCTCAATCGCATCGGGTTTATTTAAAATTACGCCAAAACTACACTCTCTCTTTCCGGCACAAGCTACGAGATTATTAAAAAATGGCGTATTTACATTTTTATATTTTAAAAAGAAAGGCTTTTTTAGAACTTTTAGAGGATTTTTTACATTTGTAATATAGAGATTTTGCTCAATACTTAATCTAATCTCGCCTTCATTTTCCAAAGCGATATCAGCCGCTTCTATCAAATCGCTTCCTTTGAAAATTCCGCCGGGCACTATGGCGTGAAGGGCAAAAGATCCGTCTTTTAACTGCACTTTTCCCTGATTATTGTCAAAATGCTCCATCTTGCAAAGAGTCTCTCCGGCTCTTTTAAAAGATTTGCCGCTAAACTCTTCCAAAGCTTTTCTAAAATTATCCATTCCGACCGCTTCTATTAAAAAATAGAGCCTATTTTTGTTTCTATTATCTCTAAAACCGTATTCTTTAAAAAGATTTATCAAATTTTCAAAAAATTCCTCTACCTCATCGGGTTTTAAAAAAATATCAGCGCTTTTTGCTATTTTGCCAACTTTCCCTCCCAAATATACATTAAATCCGTAAACTCCATCTTTTTGAGCCAAAACAAAGCAGCAGTCATGCCCGTATGCGTTTGATCTGTTTGTAACGCTTCCTGTAATTGCTGTATTAAATTTTCTTGGAAGAGTCCCTATCCACTCCTCTTTTTTTAAGAAAAGAGATTGAAGATTTAAAAGTATAGGAAAGCTTTCTATAAAATTATCCGCTCCTATACCGTCTAATGGATCTGTTACGATATTTCTTAAGTTGTCTATTCCCGTTTGATAAGCCGTTATCCCCACGCCTTCAAGTTTTTCAAAAATTTGGGGAACATCCTCTATTTTTATAAATCTAAGCTCGACTTGCATTCTTGTGGTAAGATCTATATAATCTTCTCCAAAATCCCTTGCTACTTCCCCTAAGACTTTTGCCTGTTTGGGGCTAAGCCTTCCTCCGGGAATTCTAACTCTTAACATAAATTTTTGCGGAGTAAACTCATTTTTGTCAAAAAGACCAAAATATTTCAAAAATACATTTTTATCTTCTAAACTTAAAGCCTCATAACCCTTTTTGGAAATCTCAGTAAGCCTTTTGAAAGCCTCTTTTGGAGTCATTTTGCTTTTTATAAGCTCTATTTTGTTTAGTTTTTTGCTTCTCTTCTCTTTTGCCTGCTTTAAAATATCCAACATCTTCTATCTTCCTTCACTCTCTTTTACTCTATTTTCAACTTCTCTTTTTATCTTTTCGCCTTTTGCCTCCAAAGAGCCAAAAATCCCTTTCTTTAAAACCACCCCGCCTGGAACCTCTTTTGAGTGAAGCTGAATGTAAGTTTGCTTATAGTTAGGCTCTCCGCTTATTGGATCAAACAAAGAATCAGTAACCAAATTTACAAGCTGAGTATTAAAATGAAAAGGGACAAAAACAGTGCCTTCCCTCACGCTTTGGGTTACTCTAACAACCAAATTATCAACCCTTCCCTTCTTAGAGCTTATGGAAATTCGATCATAATTTTTAACTTTTAGCCTCTTTGCGTCAGCGGGATTGATATCTATCCAAGCTTCGGGAGCTAAATTATCCAAAATCTTTATCTCTCCCGTTTTTGTTCTGGTATGAAAATGCTCAACCGTTCTTCCGGTATTTAAAATAAATGGAAACTCTCTCTCCTCACTTCCTTTTAGAGGCTCCCAATCGGCGCTTATAAATTTAGCCTTCTTATCTTCATGCCTAAAGGGCATATCCTCCCCATAAAGTCTTTTGCATCCGTTTGGATACTTTTCGTTGCAAGGCCACTGAATTCCCCCCTCTTTTTCTATCTTTTCATAACTCATACCGCTATAATCGCAAAGCCTTCCTTTGCTAACCCTCTTTATCTCCTCAAATAGATCTTTTGGTTCTTTGAAATCTTTAAAAAGCAAATCCCTCTTTCCAAAATAGTCGCTAAATTCCAAGACTATATCCAAATCGCTTTTGCTATCTCCCAATGGCTTAACCGCTCTGTTTGCTTTATTGACTCTTCTTTCACTGTTTGTATAGCATCCTTCCTTCTCTCCCCAAGTAGCTGCGGCAAAAACCACGTCGGCAATTTTTGCGGTATCACTCATAAAAGCGTCTTGAACTACCAAAATATCAAGCTTTTTAAGCGCTCTTCTTAATTTATTCTGATCTGGGAAACTGACTAAAGGATTGGTGCAGACAACCCACAAAGCCTTTATCTCACCTCTGTCTATCGCATCTATTATCTCATTATATTTATAGCCCCTGCTTGAGGGAATCAAATCAACGGGAAGGTTTACGATTTTTGCATACTCCTCTCTATCTTTTAAGCTCTCAAATTTTCTATATCCGGGGATGGAAGATGTAAAACCAAACTCTCTTGTTCCCATAGCGTTGCACTGACCGGTAATAGAGAATGGAGCACACCCCTCTTTTCCTATTTTTCCCGTCATAATCGCCAAATTGTTTATAGCACTTACGGTATTTGTGCCAAGATATGACTGATTAACCCCCATAGTCCAGCAGATAAGAGATTTTTCGCTTTTTGCGTATAATTTTGCAAGTTTATATAAAAGCTTTGTCTCTATTCCCGTTATATAAGCAACTTCTCCCGGTTTATATTTTTGGATATGGGCTACAAACTCCCTCCATCCGTTTGTTCTATCCTTTATAAACTTTTCGTCATACCACCCTTGCTCCCAAATAATATAAGCAAGCCCGTTTAAAAGGGCAAGATCGCATCTTGGCTTAATCGGGATGTAAATATCGGCAAGCTGGCTTGTTTTGGATCTTCTTGGATCTATTACGACAATCTTCTTTGATCTTCTATTTTTCATTAGATGATGCACAATGATTGGATGGTTATCTGCAAGATTTGCGCCTATTACAAACACCGCATCCGCTTTTGCTATATCCTCATAACTTCCCGTAGGCCCGTCGCTTCCAAAACTCTGCTTATAGCCGCTAACGGCGCTTGCCATGCAAAGAGTCGTGTTTCCGTCATAATTGTTTGTCTCCAGTCCAAGCTGGACAAATTTCCCCAATGCGTAAAACTCTTCGGTTAAGAGCTGGCCGGTGGAGATAACGGCTAATGCCTTTTTTCCATACTCTTTTTGAACTTTTTTAAACTCATTTGCCGTATAGGAGAAAGCCTCCT
>JALVCR010000305.1 GCA_027009865.1 Campylobacterales bacterium | reverse complement strand
CATATCGAAAGTTCCCTTTCCAAATCTTATCTCTCCGCCGTTTAGAGCGGAAGTTACAAGCAAAGCGGCTGTGGCAAATTTGGATATTCTTTTTATCATTATCAATCCTTCTTTAGAAAATATTAATAAAATCTTATCGAATATAAATTAAATTACCTTTAGTTAAAGAAAAGATTATATACTTTTTCTATTTTTTGACTTAAAGGAAGAAGCCCCACATTCCTTCCTTCCCTTGCAAACTCTTTTCCCTCAAAATATATCATAAAAGTTGGAGCGCTAAAAATATTGAATTTTGCTGATATCTCAGGAATTTCCGCTACATTGGCTTCAGCCATTTTTATTTTTGGAAACTTCTCTTTAAAGAGATTCTCCACTCTCTCTTTTAAAACATCGCAAACGTTGCAGTTTGGAGCCGAGATGTAAAGAAGAACAGCTGGATTTTTTAAAAAATCATCTATCTCTAAAATTGAACTTAATTTTTTCAACTTTTATCTCCTTAGCTAAAATAGAAGTTATAATATATTATCTCGTTTTAATGGTTTATTAAAAAAACTAAAGGATTGGAATGCAAGAGTTAAGACAGGAAGATTCAAAAGTCGAGGTTAAAGGCTTTGAAGCTAAATATTACGATATTTTGATGGATATTATAACGTTTGGCAAATATCCCTCTTTTATCAGAAAAGTTATAAAAGATTTAAATTTAAAAAGAGATGATAGAGTTTTGGATTTTGGGGCAGGCACCGGAAGAAACGCTCTTTTAATGAGGGAGTATGTAGATAAAGGAGAGATAGTCGCTTTAGAGATAGGAGAGGAGATGAAAGAGCAGTTTAAAAAGAAATGCTCCTCTTTTTCAAATATAAAACTTTTAGATAGAAGAATAGATGAGCCTTTGGATTTTAAAGAGGAGTTTGACGTGGTATTTATCTCTTTTGTTCTGCATGGATTTATTCAGGAAAAAAGAGAAATCATTATCCAAAATGCTTTTAACGCACTAAAAAAGGGAGGTAGATTTGCGATTTTGGATTACTCCAATTTCGATGTCGATAGCGCCCCTTGGTATGTCAAATTTGCCATAAGAAAAGTTGAATGCCCCCTTGCTGAGGATTTCATAAAAAGAGATACAAAAAAGATGCTTAAAGATTTTGGTTTTGATGGGTTTGAAGAGAATTTCTATTTTAAAAATTTCGTAAGGCTCTTGCAGGCATATAAACCTCTTTAAAGGGGTTATTTTTTAAGTTTTGCCTGCTCAAGTTCCCAATACTCCATAGAAAACAAATCCCTTTGGCTAAGAGATTTCCATCCGCCAAGCTTTTGGGCTCTTAGCATGGCTTTAATCGTGTGTGTTACTATATCTTTTAAAATTTTCTCCTCTTTTTCATCTTTTGGAAATATCAAAACGTCTTTGTTTTTATAAACTCCCCATCTTGGAGCGAGATCCAGCATAATCTCGTTTGTTGCAAATTTTTTAAAATAAGCTTTGTAATTTTTTGTAAATTTGTCAATTTCTTCTTTGATATTTTTATCCAAAATCAGAGGGAAAGGTTTTATCCTAATGACATGCTCCGGTGTCAAAACGCCGTTTTTTACTATCTCTTCCGTCTCTTTTAGGTTTGCGAAATATTTAGAGAATTTTGTATTTAAAGGTATGGCTCTTATTTTAGTGCCTCTTAATTTGCTTATCTCTTTTTCTAAAAGATCTTTATCTTCTTTAGGGATTTCATTAAAGGATATTTCATCTATTTTCAAAGAAGCGTTTTTTTGTAAAAACTCTTCTGCCATGTTTACCGCTTTTATCATCTTTTCATAGCTTCTTTTGGCATCGTTATCAAAAGTAAAAATCCCATGGTTTAACAAAATAATCATATCTATACTGTCCCAATTTAAATCTTTGCTTTTGTTATAAACCTCTTTTGCAAGGAGAAATCCTGGCATTACGTAATCTATAATCAAGGCTTTCTCTTTAAAAATCTCTTTTAAAATCTTTTTTCCGTTTGGAGTGTTTGAAATCGTAACTATTGAATCTGCATGGGTATGATCTACAAACTTGTAGGGAATTATTGCATGCAAAATAGCCTCTATAGAGGGATTTGGAGAGTTTTTATCCCTCATAGCCTCTCTTTGGAGTTTTACCATCTGGCTATCTTTTAAAGTATCTCTTTTTGCCATCTCTTTTAAAGTTTCCAGTTTAACTGCAGCAAATCCCTCTTTTTCTATGGATGCCAAATCCCATCCGCTCCCCTTTACGTATAAATAGTCTCCTATTTTTACAGATGTATTGCCTCCTCCATGCAGCACCAAATCCTCTTCCTCTCCTAAAAGACGGGAAGTATAAACCCTTAAAGAGAGCAAATCATCTTCTATTTTTGAAGCAAAACTATCATCAAATCTATTCTTTATCATTCTCTTTTCTCCATTGATATTACGCATTTATAGAAAATGCAAATAAGGGAAAGTTCTAAATTGAACGAAAACTTTACAATTTTAGCATAAAAATTTTATGTTAGCCGAAGGCTAAAAAAGTGCACCAAACCCCGAAGGGGCGCTTTAGCGTTTGCACTTTTTAATAAAATTTTTATGCGTTTGCAATGCAAAAAATTGTAACTCGTTTGAGTGAAATTTAGAACTTTTCTTAAAAGTGCATAAAGCCAGTTTTTTATTGAAATTTTCTGCCATTATAACAAAATTGCATTTTTTTTCTTCAAACTCTTGACAGAGAGAAATTTTTGAGTTATAATTCCGACTCACAAACGCTGGTGTAGCTCAGTTGGTAGAGCAGCTGATTTGTAATCAGCCGGTCGGCGGTTCGAGTCCGTTCACCAGCTCCATAAAAGACAGTGTTTGACCAGACTTAAATAAAGTCGGTGGGATACTCAAGCGGTCAACGAGGGCAGACTGTAAATCTGCTGGCTTTCGCCTTCGGAGGTTCGAATCCTCCTCCCACCACCATGCGGGAATAGCTCAGTTGGCTAGAGCATCAGCCTTCCAAGCTGAGGGTCGCGGGTTCGAGTCCCGTTTCCCGCTCCATTTAAGTGAGAGAAAAAAACTGGGAGCTGTTGTAAAAATTCTAAAGTTACAATCTGCTATCCTTGATAAAAATCCAGTTTTTAAACTCGATCTAATCCGTCATTGAGCTATGTATGCTCATATAGCTCAGAGGTAGAGCACTTCCTTGGTAAGGAAGAGGTCGAGGGTTCAAGTCCCTCTATGAGCTCCATAATTAAAGTTTTGGCCAAAGCTTTAGAGAAGTTATTTTTAAATTTTTTTGGAGGAATTAAATGGCAAAAGAGAAATTCGAAAGAACCAAGCCACACGTTAACATCGGAACCATCGGTCACGTTGATCATGGTAAAACAACTCTAACAGCTGCTATTTCAGCGGTTTTAGCACAAAAAGGTCTTGCCGAGCTTAAAGATTACGATAACATCGATAACGCTCCGGAGGAGAAAGAGAGAGGTATTACTATCGCTACTTCTCATATCGAATATGAAACAGATAAAAGACACTATGCTCACGTTGACTGCCCCGGACACGCCGACTATGTTAAAAACATGATTACCGGTGCTGCTCAAATGGACGGAGCTATTTTGGTTGTTTCCGCAGCTGATGGCCCTATGCCTCAAACAAGAGAGCACATCCTTCTTGCAAGACAAGTTGGTGTTCCATATATCGTTGTTTTCCTAAACAAAGCTGATATGGTAGATGACGAAGAGCTTTTGGAATTGGTTGAGATGGAAGTTAGAGAGCTTCTAAGCGAGTATGACTTCCCTGGAGATGATGTTCCTGTAATTACAGGTTCTGCTCTTAAAGCTTTGGAAGAGGCTAAAAGCGGTCAGCTTGGTCCTTGGAGCGAGAAAATTTTAGAGCTTATGGATGCGGTTGATGAGTATATCCCAACTCCAGAGAGAGATACAGATAAAGATTTCTTGATGCCAATAGAGGACGTTTTCTCAATTTCCGGAAGAGGAACAGTTGTTACCGGAAGAATAGAGAGAGGCGTTGTAAAAGTTGGTGATGAAGTTGAAATAGTTGGTATCAAACCTACTCAAAAAACTACAGTAACCGGCGTAGAGATGTTTAGAAAAGAGATGGATCAAGGTGAGGCCGGAGATAACGTTGGTGTTTTGCTTAGAGGAACTAAAAAAGACGAAGTTGAAAGAGGTATGGTTCTTTGTAAACCTGGCTCAATTACTCCTCATACAGATTTTGAGGCTGAGGTTTACGTTTTAACTAAAGAAGAGGGTGGAAGACATACTCCTTTCTTTAACAACTATAGACCTCAATTTTACGTAAGAACAACAGACGTTACAGGTTCTATCACTCTTCCTGAGGGAACAGAGATGGTAATGCCTGGAGATAACGTAAAAATAAAGGTATCTCTAATCGCTCCTATCGCTCTTGAAGAGGGAACAAGATTTGCTATCAGAGAGGGTGGTAGAACGGTTGGCGCCGGAGTTGTAACTAAGATTATAAAATAATTTACGCAAGGGTCTATCCCTTGTGTAATTATACAAGGATAATAAAATGAGAGATAAAATAGGTCTAAAGTGCACAGAGTGCGGCGATATAAACTATACAACAACTAAAAATAAAAAGACTCATACAGAAAAGTTTGAGATTAGAAAATATTGCAAAAGAGAGAAAAAACATACTCTCCATAAAGAGACAAAAATCTAATTCGAAGTTCCTTGGAACTTCGAAAATATAGGGTAGTAGCTCCAATGGTAGAGCAACGGTCTCCAAAACCGTAGGTTGGGGGTTCGAGTCCCTCCTACCCTGCCATAAAATTAAGGTTAGATAAGATGGAAAAACTTATAAATTATATAAGAGCATCCAAAATAGAATTAGCAAAAGTTATTTTTCCCACGAAAGAGCAGGTCAAAAACGCCTTTATTGCGGTATTTGTAGTAGTTACTATAGTTTCTTTATTTTTGGCGTTGATAGATCTTATTATGTCTTTTTCACTCAAATCAATTTTATAAAAATTTTAGGAAAATTTAATGGCGCATAAATGGTATGCTATTCAAACATATGCCGGTAGTGAACTTTCCGTAAAAAGAGCCATCCAAAATCTTGTAAAAGATTTGGGAATAGAAGAGAGGCTAAAAGAGGTTGTCGTTCCTACGGAAGATGTTATAGAAATAAAAGATAAAAAGAAGAAAATAACCGAAAGAAGCCTTTATCCCGGATATGTTTTTGCCAATATAGATTTAGATACCAATCTTTGGCATAAAATCCAATCTCTTCCAAAAGTTGGAAGATTTATCGGGGAGAGCAAAAAGCCAACGCCCCTTAGTGAGAAAGACGTAAAGCTTATTTTGGAAAAGGCTCAAAAGAAAGGCTCTCCAAAACCCAAAATCTATTTTGAAGAGGGTGAAAGCGTAAGAATAACCGAAGGACCTTTTGCAAATTTCACCGGGGTTGTGGAAGAGTATGATATGGAGCATGGAATGCTTAAGTTAAATGTCTCCATTTTTGGAAGAAGCACTCCAGTGGAGATTCCTTATACGCAAGTAGAAAAAATCGTTTAATTTGTTAGGAAAGGACTAATATGGCAAAGAAAGTAATTGGCGAAATTAAATTGCAAATTCCCGCCGGAAAAGCCAATCCGGCTCCTCCCGTAGGTCCCGCTTTAGGACAAAAGGGTGTAAATATTATGGAGTTTTGTAAAGCTTTTAACGAAAAAACCAAAGATATGATGGGATTTAATATTCCGGTTGTAATTACGGTTTATGCGGACAGAAGCTTTACGTTTGTTACCAAGCAGCCGCCGGCTTCAGATCTTATTAAAAAGGCTTTAGGAATTCAAAAAGGATCTTCCAATCCTTTAAAAGATAAAGTAGGCAAGCTTACAAAAGAGCAGCTTATGGATATAGTTGAGAAGAAGTTGGCGGATTTAAATACCAAAGATAAAGAGCAGGCCGCTAAAATTATCGCCGGAAGCGCAAGAAGCATGGGCGTAGAGGTCGAGCTTTAATTTTTTATTTTTATGCCCGACCACGGGTTAAAGTGGAAGCAAATAAAAAAGCGGAGTTATAAATGGCAAAAAAACATTCTAAAAGATATCAAGAATTACTAAAAAAAATAGAGAAAGATAAAATATACTCTTTAGAAGAGGCGGTAGAAAAAGTAAAGGATCTAAAATCTGCAAAATTTGACGAGACTGTTGAGATAGCTATGCAGTTAAACGTAGATCCAAGACATGCTGATCAGATGGTTAGAGGATCGGTTGTTCTTCCAAACGGAACCGGAAAGAAGGTTAGAGTAGCCGTAGCGGCAAAGGGAGCGAAAGCCGATGAGGCAAAAGAGGCTGGAGCCGATATCGTAGGAGCTGAGGATTTAATAAGCGATATTCAAAACGGAAAAATCGATTTTGATATTTTGATAGCCACTCCCGATATGATGGGTATGATAGGTAAAGTCGGTAGAATTTTAGGACCTAAAGGTTTAATGCCAAATCCAAAAACCGGAACAGTTACAATGGATGTGGCAAAAGCTGTAAAAAATGCTAAAACCGGACAGGTTAACTTTAGAGTCGATAAAAAGGGTAATATCCATGCGGGAGTTGGTAAAGTTAGCTTTGATAGCAAAAAACTTTTGGAAAATATAGAAGAGTTTGTAAA
>JALVCR010000304.1 GCA_027009865.1 Campylobacterales bacterium | reverse complement strand
GCTTCCACCAAAAAGATATTAACTGAGCTTAAAAAACTAAAAGAGAAAGATAGAGAAAAATATATAGAATTTTTCAAAAAATTTGGAAAAGTATTAAAAGAGGGACTATACGGAGATTTTGAAAACAGAGATTTGCTGCTTGATTTGATGCTCTTTAAATCCTCAAAAAGAGAAGGATATATCGACTTAAACGAATACAAAGAAGCAATGCAAAAAGATCAAAAAGCAATCTATTATATAACCGGAGAAAACGAATCGATTCTTAGAAATTCGCCTCTTATAGAGCAGTTTAAGAAAAAAGATATTGAAGTTCTTTTGATGGACGATGAGATAGACGCTATAGTATTGCCTATGGTTCCAAGCTATAAAGATATTCCGTTTAAATCTGTAACCACAACAGATGTGGAAGAGGATTTGGGATTAAAAATAGAAAAAGATGAGAGCAAATATAAAGAGCTTATCCTAAAAATCAAAGAGATTTTAAAAGATGAAGTAAAAGATGTAAAAGTTTCAAACAGATTAAGCGATTCTCCGGCCTGTTTGGTATTTGACAAAAACGATCCCGACTATCAAATGCAGCAAATGCTAAAACAGATGGGACAAACCAACCTTCCAAAAGTAAAACCTATTTTGGAAATCAATCCTGAGCATGAGATTTTCAATAAAATACTTCTAAAAAACGATTTTGCGGCTTTATACGATATCGCTCCGGTTATTTTAGACGAGGCGAAACTTAGCGAAGGTATGAAGATAGACGATATCTGGGAATTTACCAAAAAGTTAAATAAACTGATAGCAAAAGCTATATAGAGGCGAAATTCGCCTCTATCTTTTTAAAAGAGATAGAAAAAAGAACAAAGAAGCGCTCAAAATTATCGCAGGCGTAGCCGAGATATCCAAAAGATAGGAGATATAAAGCCCCAAAGAGCAAAATACAAAAGATAAAAGGCCAGAAAGTGCCATCATTGTTTTGAAATCTTTTGTAAACTTTTCGGCAATATAGGGAGGTATTGTAAAAAGAGCTATTACCAAAATAAGTCCTATCGATCTTACGCTCATAACAACCGTCAAAGCTATCAAAATCAGAAAATAGGTATATAAAGCCCTAACTCTCACACCTCTTAATATAGCAAAATCCATATCGTATGAGACGGCTAAGATTTGATTGTAAAAAACAGTAACGCTTAAAATAATTATTGTATCCACCAAAATCATAAAAGCTATATCGCTTTTTGGAACCATCAAAATATTTCCAAAAAGATAGCTCATCAAATCGGCGTTATATCCGGGCGAGAGATCTGTAAATATTATTCCAACGCTCATTCCAACCGCCCATATCACGCCTATTAGAGTATCGCTTCTTGATCTGTTTTTAAAAGAGATAACAGAGAGCAAAAGAGCCAAAACAAGAGCTGAAATAGTCGTTCCAAATAAAATAGAAATTCCAAAATATACAGAAAATCCAACTCCAGCATAACTTCCGTGAGCGATACTTGCTGCAAGATAATTAAATCTATTGATAACTACATAGCTTCCTATTATGCCAACTGCAATGGAGATTAAAAATGAGGCCAA
>JALVCR010000303.1 GCA_027009865.1 Campylobacterales bacterium | reverse complement strand
CTCCGGCAACCAAAGCGGCTGTGGCGGCCGAGATTTTAAGAAAGTCTCTTCTTTTCATTGTTGCGCTCATCCATCATCTCCTTATCGGTAAATTCATATCGTTGCCCCACTCATCCCAGCTTCCACTATAAACTTTAGCGTTTTTATAGCCTAAAAGTTTTAAAGCCGTGATGATATCAGAACCCCTGCCGGTGCCAACTTGGCAATAGGCGTAAATTGTCTTATCAGGAGTAATCCCTTGCTCTTTGAACATCTTTTTTAGTTTTTCCAAATTCTCTGGAAAAGATAGTTTATGCTCAAAATCTGTAATCTTTTTCCACTCTATAAATTTAGCTCCCGGAATATGTCCGCCTCTTGCTACGTTATCCATCTTTCTTTGACCGATAATTTCTATCATACTTCTTGTATCGATTATCGCATATTTTGAGTTTTTGCCGTTTTTTAGGATATCTTTAACAGCTTTATAAACTTCGTCTTTGCCTGCGATAATGCTGTAATCTATTTTTTTAGGATCTATATGATATTTTTTAGGCGCTATATGCTCTTCTCCCTTTATTACCAAAAGCTTTTTGGCCTGCTTTTTCATAGCCTCTTTTGCTTTTTGAATCTCCTCTTTAGGAGCTTTAGCCTTTTTTAAAGCTCTATACTTCTTCTTAAGTTCGTTATAAATTTTCTGCTCTGGATCCAAAGCCATAATAGCGGCTCTTCCGCCGTTTAAGATTTTTACTTTGTCATGTCCGAAACTTTTGAAAAATACATAAACTCCCGTAGCGTTTGGCCCTTTGAAATCGTCATACGCTATAACAAGAGTATTATTGTCTATCCCATGCTCTCCTATGAACTTCTCAGCATGTTCTGGACACATAAACAAAGGCGCGCACTCCATATGCCCCGTTATATCGCTGTGATGGAGATGGTGGGCATACATAACCGTTGAGCCTTTAATGTGTCCAAGTTTATAAACATCTTCGGAATCTCCCGAAACAAACATAACTCCCGGCTTTCCTATCAATTTGATAGCCTCTTTTGCAGAAATCAGTATCTTGTCTTTTTGATCCGCGCTTGCAAAAAGCCCGGAGACCAAAAGAGCCGACAAGATACACGCTTTTAGCCGCTTAGTCATAAGCTCTCCTTTCTCGTGGTATAAAATATAGTTATATACTATCTTACGAGTATAATTATATTTATTTATATCTTAACAAAAGATAAAAATTACCTTTTTCTATATATTTTTACTAATATAAATATAAGATTTTATAAACTATAATTTCGATACAAAATTGAATTTTAAGGGAAAAAATGACATTGCAAGAGGCTATTGATCTACTTCAAGATAAATATCTTGATATAAAAAAGGTTAAAGATTTATATAACAAATTTGGTGAAGAAATAGAAGGCTTAGTTGCTATGAATCTCTCTCTTAGAACATCCGTTTACGACAGAGAAAAAGAGAAAAACGAAATAATGGTAAAGCTTCTAACAAGGCTATCGAAAGCTAAAGATATGAGCGCAAGATGGGCGGTTGCAAAAAATCCTCACACTCCAAAAGAGGTATTAAAAGAGCTCTCTGATGATA
>JALVCR010000302.1 GCA_027009865.1 Campylobacterales bacterium | reverse complement strand
TTGCGTTTGGAACGTCAAGATCTTTATTTGTTCTTGTATCGGTTATGTCAAGTCCTCCAAACTCCTTTTTTAATTTGTAGGGAAAATATTTAACTATCTCTTTATAGACTCTTACATCCTTTTTTTCAGGCATATTGGTAATTAAAGCTACCGTGCTTAGGAAAATAAAAATAAAAAGAAATCCCCATAAAATTCTTTTGCTAAACATCTTTTATCCTTTTGAAATATTTTTCTATATACTCTTTTGCCTCTTTATCCAAAACAGTTCTTCTCTTTTTTCCTTTTGGCATATTTTCTCTAATACTTTTTAGTTTTTTTAAAAAGGTTTCAATATTTTCCGGAATCAGACTCTCAAATGCTTTTTTTAAATATTTTGAAAAAGATGGAGAGATACCGGATGTGGAGAAGGCTATAGTCAAATCTCCTCTTTTTATGAAAGAAGGAAATATAAAATCGCAAAAATCTGTTGAATCTACGCTGTTAACCAATACTTTAAGCTCTTTTGCCTCTTTGAAAATTGCTTCTTGGATTTTTATATCATCTACCGCTGCAACCACAATAAAAAAATCTTTTAAATCTCCCTTTTGATATTCTCTCTCTTTATAGGTTAATGAGTGGTTTTCTATAAGATTTTTAACTCTTGTATCAATTTTTGGAGAGATTATCGTGATATCTTTTGTAAAATTTAAAAGACGGGATATTTTATCTCCCGCTATTTTACCGCCTCCAACTACAAGTATTTTTTTGTTTTCCAAATTTAAAAAAGCTGGAAAGAAGCTCATCATTCTCCTTTTTCCAAGATAATCATATCATAACTTTTTATAACTCTTTTTGATAGCTATCAAGGAAATGAAAGCTAAAAGAAAATACAATTTTTATAGATTAACTGAAGGGATAAATATGGAGAAGGATTTTTTAAATCTGATACAAAAAGAGTTTCCAATAGAAGAGAGGCCTTTTTTAGAACTTGCGAAAAAGCTAAACTCAAGCGAAGAGGAGGTTTTAAATCTTTATAAAAAACTAAAAGAAGATAAAATAATCCGTCAGACATCCGCTATTTTTGATACCAAATCTTTAGGATACGATTCAAGTTTGGTAGCTTTTATGGTTGATGATATTGAGAGTGCGGCTAAGTTTATAAACACTCATCCGGGAGTTTCTCACAATTATGAAAGAGATAATGAGTTTAATCTCTGGTTTACAATAGCGGTAGAGCCAGAGAGCAAGCTTGGGCTTAAGAAAACAGTAGAGATAATGGCAAAAAAAACGAATGCAAAAGATTTTATAATTTTGCCGACAAAAAAGATGTTTAAAATTTCGGTTACTTTGGATGTAAAGGGAGACAGAGCAAAAAAGGAGAAGATAATTCAAAAAAGAAAAGTTGAGATGAAGCTTTCGCCTTTGCATTTTGATATGATAAAACTTTTGCAAGAGGATATAAAACCGGTTAAAGAGCCTTTTTTGGAAATTGTAAAGAAGCTTGATATCGATTATGAAACTTTGAAAAAAGAGGCAAAAAGAATGCAGGAAGCTAAGATTATGAGAAGATTTGCCTCTATTTTATATCATAGAAGAGCGGGTTTTAAAGCAAATGCCATGGTGGTCTGGAGTGTGGATGAAAACAAAGCGGAGGAGATAGGAAAGAGGGTGGCCGAATTTAGTGCGGTTAGCCACTGCTATTTAAGACCGGTTTATCCAAACTGGCCGTATCCCCTGTTTTCGATGATACACGCAAAGAGCAAAGAGGAAGTTGAAGAGGTGGTAGAGAGTATAAAAAAGGAGATAGAGCCTAAAGATTATAAATATCTCTACTCTACAAGAGAGTTTAAAAAACAAAGAATTAAATATTTTAGCGACGAATTTAAAAAATGGGAGAGAGAAAATGGCTGATTTTTTTAGGGAGGAAGCGGTTTTCATATTTATAGCGCTGTTTGTTTTCGGAGTGGTTGTTTTTATAGCAACCCGTCCGTTTATTTCAAGAAAAGCCATATGGGCTATACCTATAGCGGCTGTTTTGCTCTCTTTGGGGCTGTTTGCCCATTATAAGTATCGTATCAATCATATAAAAGAGGTTAAAAAGGCTTTCTATGAGGGCAAAAATATCCTTTGCGTTGATAAGACCACTAAACTTGGCGGCATATTGATACATAAGGGAGCTTGGAGCCTACAAGGAGATGAGTTTGTAAATCCCGAAGTTCCAAGAGGCTATAATATAAGGCAGTGTATCGTGGAGTAGCTAATGCTTAAAATAGCGATAGACAGGGGAGGGACTTTTACGGATATTTATGCTTTATATAAAGGCAAAACATATAGAAAAAAGATTTTAAGTCAAAGCCCTTTTTATGAAGATGCCAACAGCGAGGGAATAAGAGAGGTTTTAAAGGAGATTTTCAAAAAAGATTTTAAAAATATAGATCTTAATTTGATAGAGTGGATAAGGCTTGGAACCACCGTTGCCACAAACGCCCTTTTGGAGAGAAAAGGAGCCGATGTTACGTTTTTGGTTACGAAAGGCTTTAGAGATCTTTTAGAGATTAGATATCAAGATAGAGAAGATCTTTTTGCTTTGGATATAGAAAAGCCAAAACCTCTCTATAAGGAAGTAATTGAAGTAAAAGAGAGAGTTTTGCCAAAAGAGGGCTCTTTTTTGGTTGAAGAGAGTTTAAAAGAGATTCCAGATATCCAAAATTCCTCAATAGCCGTTACTCTCTTGCACTCTTACTCCTTTTTTGAGCACGAAAAAAAGATTAAAGAGCATCTTGCAAAGAAAAATAAAAATATATCTCTCTCTTTTGAGGTTATGCCTTTTATTAAAGCGGTAGAGAGAGCTGATACGACAGTGGTTGATGCCTATTTAACGCCTATTATAAAGGATTATATTAAAAAAATAGTCAAAAATTTCAAAGGAGATTTTACAAATAAGCTCTTTTTTATAAAAAGTGACGGAGGGCTTTGCAGATGGGATGAGTTTAGAGGGGCAAATTCCCTTTTAAGCGGGCCGGCCGGGGGTGTTGTGGCTTTAAAAAGCATTTACAAAAAAACTCCTCTAATCGGTTTTGATATGGGAGGCACAAGCACCGATGTTAGCAGGTATGACGGAGAGATTGAGCTTAGATATGATCGTAAAATAGCTGGAGTTTATGTCAGTTATCCAAGCGTGGATATTCATACGGTAGCTGCGGGCGGGGGAAGCAGGCTCTTTTTTAAAAACGGGATGTTTATAGTTGGCCCTGAGAGCAGCGGAAGCGATCCCGGTCCTCTTTGTTATGGGAGGGGAGGTTTTTTAAGCGTAACAGATGCAAATTTGGTTACCGGAAGACTTGATATTGAAACTTTTCCCAAAATTTTTGGAAGAAGCGGAAAAGAGGCTTTAAATTTGGAGGCTTCAAGAAAAGGATTCGAGGAGATTTCAAAAAAGGTTGGAAAAAGTGTAGAAGAGGTGGCGGAAGCTTTTATAGACGTAGCAAATGAGAATATGGCAAACGCTATCAAAGAGATAACGGTAAAAAAGGGTTTTGATCCTAAAAATCATATTTTATGCTCTTTTGGGGGAGCTGGGGGACAGCATGCGGTTGCGGTGGCAAGAAAACTTGGAATAAAAAAACTTTTTATACATAAAGACAGCGGCATTTTATCAGCTGTCGGGATAGCTAACGCCGATATCAAAAAGGAGTTTTTTAAAGTTTTGGATAAAGAGGCCGCTGTTTTGGATTTAAAAAAAGAGTTTGAAGATTTTATCAATGAAAAGAGAGTAGAGTTTGATGAGATAGAGAGAGTTGTTTTTGTCAAATATAAAGGAACAAATACCGCTCTTTCCATAAAATTTACTCCAGATTTTCAAAATGATTTTGAAAGAGAGTATAAAAGAGTATTTGGGTTTAATCTAAAAAAGCCTTTGGTGATAGAGAGCATAAAAATAGTTTTTATTACAAAGGGAGAGAGTGTAAAAAGAGATAAAATAGAAAAAGGGGAAAGTAAACCGTTAAAAGAGGTTGAAATTTTTCTAAATTCCCGTTTTCAAAGAGCAAAAGTGTATGATAAGCTCTATGCAAAATCCAATATTTTAGGCCCGGCTTTGATTTTGCAAGAGAGCTCTACTATTTTATTGGATGAGGGAAGCTTTGCTTTTGTAAACGAATATGGCGATTTAGAGATAGAGTTAAAAGATATAAAAACAATAGAGGAGATTAAAGAGGCAAAACTTTCTCTTTATGCAAACAGGCTCTTTTTTATTGCCAAAAAGATGGGAGATATTCTTAAAAAGAGCGCCATTTCGACAAATATAAAGGAAAGAGCCGATTTTTCCTGCGCAATTTTCGATAAAAACGGGGATTTGATTACAAATGCTCCCCATATTCCGGTGCATTTGGGGTCTATGAGCAGTGTTGTAAAAAGTATAATTAAAAAATTTCCAAAAATCTCAAATTCAACTTACATAACCAACGCTCCTTATGAAGGAGGATCCCACCTTCCCGATATTACCGTAGCAACCCCTTATATAGAAAATGACGAGGTGATTTTTTGGGTGGCAAGCAGGGGGCATCATGCCGATATAGGAGGCAAAAGCGCCGGAAGCATGCCCCCTTTTTCCAAATATCTTTATGAAGAGGGAGCTATTATAGAAGCTTTTGAGGTTGTAGAAAAGGGAGAGTTTAAAGAAAGCTTTTTAAGAGAGATTTTTTTAAACTCAAATGCCAGAAACATAGAAGATAATATAAGCGATATAAAGGCTCAGATAGCCGCAAATATGGAGGGTATAAAATCTCTTTTAGAGCTTAATAGAGATGATTTGCTGTGGTTTTTTGAAGAGATTAAAAAGATAAGCTCCAAAAAGATGAGGGAATTTTTTAAGGGATTGAAAAAAAGAGAGTTTAAAGCGAAAGATTTTCTTGATAACGGGGCTGTGATATCTTTGGAAGCTAAGATATCAAAAGAGGGGGATGCAATTTTTGATTTTAGCAGCTCCTCTTTTGAGCTTTTGTCAAATCAAAACACTCCATTTTCTGTTTTAAAATCGGCTGTTTTATATTCTCTTAGAGTAATGTTAAACGAAGATGTTCCTTTAAATGAGGGGCTTCTTGAGGGAGTTAGGATAATAGCTCCTAAAGGAAGCATTTTAAATCCTCATAAAGATTTGGCCGTTGTAGGAGGAAACGTTACCACATCTCAAAGAATTGTGGATGTTATTTTTAAAGCTTTTGAGATTTGCGCTGCAAGTCAAGGGTGCATGAATAATGTAATATTTGGAGATGAGAGCTTTGGATATTATGAAACTATTGCCGGGGGAGCTGGAGCTACTCCTTTTAGAAATGGAGCAAGCGCTGTTCATACCCATATGACAAATACCAAAATAACAGATGTCGAAATTATTGAAAGAAGATATCCTATAAAAATAGAGAGATTTGAGATTAGAAAAAAAAGCGGCGGAGAGGGGAAGAAGAGAGGGGGAGATGGAGTGATTAGAGAGATGAGATTTTTAAAGCCTCTTGAAGTCTCTATCTTAAGCGAGAGAAGAGTATTTTCCCCTTACGGTTTAAAGGGAGGCAAAAATGGAAAGAGAGGGGAGAATCTTTTAATTAGCGAAGGAAAAACATATAATTTAACTTCAAAAGCCTCTTTTAGAGCTAAAGAGGGGGATTTATTGATTATTAAAACACCGGGAGGAGGGGGATTTGGAGAGAAGAGTTAAACTTTTATTCTCTCTCCGAAAGCCAAAACTTTAAAATACTTTCCTCCCCACCATAAAAATAGAATCAGCCATAAAGTTGCGCTTATATCAAAAAAGGGCGTTATTTTGCCAAAATAGCCCGCTATTGAAAAAATAATTCTAAACAATAAAACTATTTGAGTGAAATAGAAAATATAGACAGTTGTTTTATCCACTTTTAGAATATTTCCTGAATGCCCTATTGTAACTCTTGTTCCAAAACCTATCAAAACAGTAGTTAAAAATCCCAAAACAAGCAGATGTATTGGAAGCTGGAAGAGATATATTCCAAACCATTCCCTTGCAAATTCACTTAAACTTCCAAGCAAAAGAGCAAGTGGAAGCCAGTATATGGCCAAATGTAAAATCCACAAAAGAGGCTCTTTTGATTTTGAGAGATTTATATTTTTAAGCTCTATTATTAAAAGTATCGCTGCTAAAGTATCGGGTATGAATAGAAATTTTGGGAAAGTTGAGCTTAAAAAAGAGTGAGTTAGAAATAGCACAAATATCAAAATATGCAAAAGCTCATTTTTCTTCCAGCTCATAACATGAGAGAAGAAGGGAACCATTCTAAAAGCTACCACAAAACCTAAAAATATTAAATACATATAGATAGCAAAATTTAACGCTGTTTGATATATTATGCTTTTATCGCATCCGCATGGGATTGCGTAAATGAAAAAGAGAATATTTGATATAGCTCCTATTCCTAATGCTACTATCAGCCAGTATTGATCTTTTTTGGGGAGTTTGCATTCATTGAAAATAGAGTAGAATATTTTAAGCGTCATAAAAAAGCTTATTAGAACAAAAATAGAGGCGGCGAAAAAGGCAAAAGGCAAAAAGAGAGTAACGATAAAACTAAGCGAAGCAAACAGATTTATAAAAAATACTGTTAGATACTTTTTGCTCTCTATCGGAGATGTTCCCGAAAATCTTGGGAAAGTGGTATATAAAAAGCCAAAG
>JALVCR010000301.1 GCA_027009865.1 Campylobacterales bacterium | reverse complement strand
CAAAAATCGCTCAGGGCAAAAAAAATACTCATAACAGATTTGGAGGTATAGATTTTAATATTTTAAAAAAAGAATTTAATGTAAAAGAAGAAGTGGTTACCGTAAAAAGATTTCTGGAACTTGTAGAAAATAGAGATGAGTTTTTAGAATATATCAAAAAGGAGGCTAAAGAAAGGGTTTTTGAGTGGATAGGAGAAGATATAGAGATTATTTTAAATTAATTGGAATTATTTTTGCTTAAAAATATTTTCAAATATTGTCGATATATTCTATTATTTTCATAACGAGGAGAGGGAATGATGCGGTTTAAAAGAGTGCTCTACATTTTACAATTTTTAGCTCTGTTTTTGTATGCTTCTTCTTTGGATATAAAACAAATATCCTCTTTTGGCGGATATTTGGAAAATATCAAAGTTAGAAACAACCATATTTTCATATCAACTACAGATGGATTAAAGATATTTGACTCATCCGATAAAAAAAATATTAAACTCATATCAAAAATAGTAAATCTCGGAGAGAGCTCAGGTATGGATATAGATGGAAACTATCTATACCTTGCCAACTTAAATAGAGGTCTTATAATTATTGATATCTCCGATATAAAACATCCAAAGGTAGTGGGAGAGGATTATTTTTTAAAAACGGAAACTATAAATGAAAGAGCAGAAGCAAACGATGTAACAGTTTTAGATAATAAAGCTTATATGGCCATAGGAAGGAAGGGTATAGCTGTAATAGATATTACAAATCCAAAAAATCCAAAAACACTTAATTTAATAGATTTAAAAGATTATACTAAAGCTTTAGAGATTAGAGATAATTATATTTATGCCTTATGTTCCACAAGTTTGAAAATTTTGGATCTAAAAGGAAACATTATTTCCCAAACAAATCTTCAAGGCTATGGAAATGATTTAAAATTAGACGGAAATTACGCTTTTATTGCAGCAAACAACGGACTTAATATAATAGATATTACAAATCCCAAAAATCCTTCCTTAATTACCACTTATGATACGAAGGGTTTTTGTTTGAAACTTAAAATCAGGGGAGATTATCTATATCTTGCAAACGGAGGAAATTTTGAGATTATAGATATTTCCAATAAAAAAGATCCCATATTAATAGGCAGTCAAAATAAAAACGGTATCAGTTGTCATGATTTGGCATTAGATGGAGATTATGTTTATATCCTAAATAGCGATAAACCTTGTGTTTTAGATGTTTCAAATCCAGAAAATATAATTTATGTTTCAAATTTCAATTTTATATCTTTGACAAAAAAGATAAAGATATATAAAAATTTTATGTATTTAGCAAATGACTATAACGGTATTCAAATAGCTAATATAGAAGATTTAAATAATATATATCTTTTAAGCGAAATGGATTTGGGTATTATAATAAATGATATAGATATAAAAAACAATACTCTCTTTGCGGCCGCAAACAATATGGGAATAAAAGCAATTGACATTTCAAATCCAAAAGTTCCAAAAGAGATATCCTCTCTAAATCTTGACGGAATATCAAAATCTATAAAAATAGATGGAAATTACGCTTTTATTGCAGCTTATAAAGGGGGAGTTAAAATTGTTGATATAAGAGATCCCAACAACTTGCAAGAGATTGGAACTTACGATATAAATGGAAAAGCAAGCGATATATATCTTTTAGAAGACAAGCTTTTGGTAACCGATGAAGACGGAAAGTTGATAATCTTAGATATCAGCGATAAAAGCAATCCTAAATATATCTCCGAAGTTAAGTTGGATGCCGATGCTTACGGAATAGATGTAAACGGAGATTATGCTTTTATAGCAAACGGTGATGCCGGACTTTGCGTAGTTGATATAAGCAATCTTTACTCCCCTTTTTCAAAAGGGTGTATTAAAACAGACGGTAATGCAAGAGATGTAAAAGTTAAAAATAATTTTGCTTTTATTTCAAATAATTATAAAGGTATTAAAGTTGTAGATATTTCTGACGTTAATAATATGAAAATAGCAAACAGCGTTCCTATATATAATAAAAGTTTATATTCAATAATAAAAGGAAATAAATTTTTCTTGGCAAACTACTCAAGCGGAGTTAAAGTTTTTAAAATCTTAAGCACTCCAAAACCGGTTTTGAATTTAAAAGCGGACAATATAACAAAAAACAGCATTACTCTAAATTGGCAGATACCGGCTGCAAGTGATTTTGATGTTATAAACGGAATTAAAATTTATAGAAATTCTCAGCTCATAAAAATTTTAGACTCTACAACCACTTCTTTTATTGATAAAAATTTAAAAAGCGATACCAAATATGTTTATGAAATAAAAACTTATAACGATTTTACCACCTCGCCAGCTAAATCTATAGAAATAAAAACCTTAAAACTTATTCCATATTCCATTAGCGAACTTAAAGTAAAAGATGTCGATAAAAATTTCGTAACGTTAGAATGGAAGGATAACAGCGATAATGAAGACGGATTTATAATTGAACGGGATGGAGAGAAAATTGCCTATTTGAAAGCTGATACTGTAACCTTTACTGACAGAGGAGTTAAAAGCGGAAAGACTTACAGATATACTATAAAAGCGGTAAATGATGCGGGAGAATCCAAAGGCGTCTCAGTAGTTGTTACAACTCCAAACTCAATTCCGATACCTCCCACCTCTTTGGAAGCTTTGATTATAGATAATAATACTATCAAATTGATTTGGGAAGATAACAGCGATAATGAAGATGGATTTGAGATATATAAAGATAATCAATTAATAGCCACTACTGAAAAAAATGCTACCGAATATATCGATAAAGAGGTAAAAATAGACACTCTTTACGTATATGAGGTAAAAGCGGTAAATGATGCCGGAAAATCGGCTGCAGACAGAGTAAAAGTAAAAATAGAGAACGCTCCTCCTCTCCCTCCGACAAATTTTATAGCCACTCCTTTGAGTGAAAATTCAATAGAGCTTAAATGGAGGGATAACAGCGATAATGAGTATGGGTTTGAGATATATAGAAATGATACTTTAATCTATAGAACTAAAGCCAACAAGACATCTTTTATAGACGATTCTCTAAAACCTAATACCTTCTATAAATATTCAATTAAAGCTTATAATGAAAAAGGAACATCCGCTACTTTATATACTGAAGCTACAACTTTTAATATAGACACAAAAGTTCCAAATCCTCCAAAAGGATTTAAAGCTTTGGCATTAAGCTCTAAGACGATAAAACTTCAGTGGAGAGATAATAGCGATAATGAAAGAGGCTATAATATTTATAGAAATGGAAAATTAATAATCTCTTTAGGAAAAGATATTTTTGAATATTTTGATAGAAATCTTTCTCCAAATAGTAATTATAACTATGAAATTAGAACTTTTAATTCAAAAGGAGAATCTAAAGGAGCAGAAATCAAAATATCAACTCTAAAAGCTCCTACAACAAAACCTCTCCCTCCTCTAAATTTTCATGCCGTATCTGTAGGCGAAAGGGCTGTTGAGATTAGATGGAAAGACAATAGCGATAATGAAGAGGGATTTAAGATTTTTAGAGACGGGAAATTGATAGCGATGACAGTTCCAAACGATATCTCTTATTTAGATACCAACCTTCAACCCGGAACTTTATATAAATATGAAATAAGAGCTACTAACGATTTGGGAGATTCAGATCCTATAGAGACAAAAGTTTTTACTCTAAATAGAAAGAACATTTTAATTCCTCCCACAAATTTATTCGCTTCCATTAAGAATGGAAAATATATTGTTTTAAACTGGAAAGATAACAGCGATAACGAAGATGGATTTAAAATTTTTAGAAATAACAAATTAATTTTCGTAACTGGAAAAAATGAAACTCAATTTGTAGATTTTAATCTTAAGTTTGATTCTGATAAAATATATGAGTATGAAGTTAGAGCAACCAATGAAAACGGAGATTCTGTAGGAGATACTTTTGTAATAAAATCCTCATCCATAAAATCTTCTTCTCCACTGAATTTTGTTAAATTGAAAATTCAAAAAGAAGGATTGCTCTCTGTTAAAATAAGCTGGATAGATGATCAAAACAGCACAGATAAAAAATATAAAATTTTCAGGAATGATAAACTGATTCATATAAGCGACTGGAATGAGAGCGAGTTTATAGATACTGAAGTAGAGCCTGAAGGAAATTATACATACACTTTTATAGTTGTGGATTCAAATGAGGAGTATGCTCCAATAAAAGCTCAAATAGAGATTAAACTAAATGAAATCCAAAATTTCGTTTACAATCTCTATAAAACTATATTAAATAGA
Source organism: Campylobacterales bacterium (assembly GCA_027009865.1). Classification (GTDB taxonomy): domain Bacteria; phylum Campylobacterota; class Campylobacteria; order Campylobacterales; family JAADDG01; genus JAADDG01. The sequence goes on along the minus strand of JALVCR010000301.1, from coordinate 2,384 downwards.
AAACCGGAAGAAGAAGGGCTTTTATATTGGGAAAAAGAGCTTAAAAATGGTAAAAGCGCTCTTTATGTTATAAAACAGTTTATTAAACTGCCTGAATTTTCTTCCAAAAATGTGGATACTAAGACATATATAAAAATTCTATACAAAACATTTTTTAACAGAGAGCCGGAGGCAAACGGTCTTTTATATTGGGAAGATTTAATAGATAAGAAATATTATCCTAAAGATATAGTCTTTTATAAATTTGCCTTATCTAATGAATTTGCAAATATCTGTAAAAACTACGGTATTGTAAATTACACCGATAAAGAGAAGCTTGAAATTTTTATAGAGAGATTTTACCAAATGGTTCTTGGAAGAGAGAGCGATAAAGAGAGCAGGGATTTTTGGGTAAATGCGCTTATGAATAAAGAGATGACGCCAAAAGAGGTTGCAAAAAATTTCTTTGAATCCAAAGAGTTTAAAGATAAGCATGTATCAAATGAAAATCTTGTAAAAATTGCTTATAGAACTCTTCTTGATAGAGAACCAGATAGGGTAGGGCTGAAATATTGGACAGAAAAGCTTGATAACGGCCTTAGCAGAGATAAATTTTTGGATAAATTTCTATCTACAGATGAATTTGAAAGAATCTCCAAAAATGGATTTGCAAACTCTATATAAAAAGTCCCCCCAAAGGGGGCTTTAATAATTGAGGAAATATTAAAATAATAACCACTTAAGCACATTGACAATTTTAATCTCTTCATTTTGGATATTTAAAATCTGATTACTGTCAAGAGTCAAAATCATTAATTTTGCATTGCATTTTAATTCTTGTTTTGCTTTTAGAAGTGCTCTTATTTCTCTTTTTTTAGTTTTTTCATCGTTTAGAGTTAAACTAACTTGTATTAAATGGGTTATTAATTCTTTTTCTTTGATTAAAAAGTCTATTTCATAGTTTTCTTTTGTTTTATAGTAAAAAATTTCTTCATATCTTCTTTTTAATTCTAAAAATATAATATTTTCAAGTAAATCTCCTTTTCTTTTTCCTACTTCAAATGATATTCTTTTTGAAAGACCAGTATCAATTGAATAAATTTTTTTTGGATTAGAAACTATTTTTTTTAATGACCAATCAAATTTTTTGACAGTGTAAATTAAAAAGGCATTTTGTAAATATTCAAAATATTTATCTATAGTGTCAAAAGAGAGATTTAAACTGTTTTTTAATTTATTTATTGAAATGAGATTTGAAATATTTGAAAGTAACAAAATGGCAAGTTGTTCCAACTTTAAAAAATTATCTAATTTATATCTTGCAACAATATCTCTTAATAAAATAGAATCAAAATAATTTTTAAGTTCTGCTTGTTTTAGTTGAGTATCATCAGTTAAAACTATTTTTGGAAAACCTCCATAGTTTATAAATTCGTCAAATAATCTTTCTATTTCCATTTTTCTTGCTATAAATTCAAATTCATTTAAAACTTTTATTTTTTTAAAAGATAAAAATTCTTTAAAATTTAAAGGATATATTAAAATATCTAAATATCTGCCACTTAAGCTTGTTCCTATTTCTCTACTTAAAAGTTTAGAATTAGATCCCGTTGCATAAAGATAGCTTTTTTTCAATTCATACTCTTTCAAAAGCCATTTTTCAAATCTTACAATATTTTGTATTTCATCTAAAAAAATATGAGGTTTGTTTTTTGGATTTAGATAAAATAGGTATGCATTTTTAATATCTTCCAATAATTCAAGAGATAAATATGGAGCAAAACGGGGATCTTCAAGATTTACAAAAAGTATATCTTCTTTTTTAACGTTTTGATTTAACAAATTTTTAATATGATTAATTAAAATTGTGGATTTACCGCTTCTTCTTACACCTTTTAAGAAAATGATTTCTTCGGTTTTATATTTTTTATCTATTTCTATCTCTTTTTCTCTTGGATAAGTTTTTTTTGGCAGCGGTTTGTTCCAATAATTCCATTCATTTAAAATTTCTATAATTTTTTCTCTTTGCATAATAATCTCCCATTATATTGGGAAGTATTATACTAAAAATTTACTATATATTGGGAATAATTTTGTTAAAATTATCAAAGAAATTACAAAAAGCTCACAGAAAATCTATACTTTACTTTGATTTTGATATAGATAATCCAATAAATTAAAATTATCTATATCAAAATAGTGAGAATTTAATTTACTGTTTTTCTCTTTTTCTATAAATCATAGTTAAATTATACTAAGTTAAGAGATTTGGTATAATAGAATTTTAAATTATTTTAAAAGAAGTAGTATCATGAAGATAAAAATTCTATTTCTACCGACATTGCTTATATCTTCTCTGCTCTCTGCCGCATTTAATGTAGATTCAACTGCTCAATTTCGCCAAG
>JALVCR010000300.1 GCA_027009865.1 Campylobacterales bacterium | reverse complement strand
ATATTAATAGACGCAAGAGCTTTGGCACACGAAAAACAAAGCGGAGTCGAAGTCTTTACGATAAATATAATCAAATATCTAAAAAAAATACACAAAAACATTCAAATAGCAAAACCAAAATCAAAAAATAAATACCTTCAGCACATCTGGGAGCATTTAAAACTTCCCTTTTTGGCAAAAAATTACGATATTCTATACTCTCCGGCAAACATTGCTCCGATTTGGACATTTAAAAATACAAAACTTATAGTAACCCTTCACGATATAGCCTATCTTACCCACCCAAAAACCGTTTCAAAATTTTTCCATATCTACTATAAAATAGCGATTCCTCTGATTTTAAAAAGAGCCGACAAAGTGGTTACAATCTCAAAAGCTTCAAAAAACGAAATCATAAAACACTACCCCTTTGCAAAAGATAAGATAGAAATCATCTATAACGGAATTTGGGACTTTTTTTTCGAAGATAAGCAGATAGAAAAAGAGAATATAATACTTTATGTGGGAAGTTTGAATGAGAGGAAAAATTTTGCATCAGTCATAGAGGCTTTTAAATCTCTTCCCGAAAATCTCGGATACAAGCTTGTAATAGTTGGTAATTTTTCCGAAAATTTCGCCATCAAACCAAAAAATATAATCGCCCTTCAAAGAGCTAAGACAGATAAAAACATCATTTTCTACTCAAATTTAACTCTAAAAAAACTCCAAGAGCTCTATATGAGAGCCAAAATATTTATCTACCCTTCGTTTTATGAAGGTTTTGGATTTCCTCTTTTGGAAGCGATGGCATCAAAAACTCCCGTAATTACCTCAAACATATCCTCAATGCCGGAAATCTGCAAAGATGCGGCTTTATATGTAAATCCCTACGATACTAAAGATATCTCAAAAAAACTCTACTCTTTGATAAAAGATGAGAATCTGCAAAAAGAGCTTGCCTACAAAGGATACAAAAGGGCATCCCTTTTTAGATGGGAGAAAACAGCGCAAAACTATCTGAGACTTTTTGAAAAGAGTCTAAAAATTAATTGACAATTAAGATAGAGAGTGGATACAATGAAAGCAGTTTTTAAAGTTTCGGGGCTTTAAATATTTAAGTTTTGTTTAATAATAAAATGAAACTTAGAGTCCCTAAATTTAGGGCTTTTATTTTTTGAAAATTATCGTTTTTAATCTGTAAGCAAACTTTAAGAAAACAAGCTTTTTCAGAAAACCCTAAATTACGGTCTTTAACTTATCAATGTTGCCCTTACAACTTGACCCGATTTTCTCAAAGAGAGTGTTTCGACATCTCCGCTGTCTTTTATTGCCAAATGTCTCTTACAACTTGACCCGATTTTCTCAAAGAGAGTGTTTCTCTTGGAACTTATGATACTCATAACTGTCGTTTTTTAACTTACAACTTGACCCGATTTTCTCAAAGAGAGTGTTCCCTTTCCCTGTAGGACTATCTACGTATCATAAGCTTACAACTTGACCCGATTTTCTCAAAGAGAGTGAGACTTCGTCTCACAAGCTCACAGAGAGTGGAATTGCATTCCACAAGCTCGCAGAGAGTGAAGTTTTGCTTCACAAAGGGGATTTATATTCT
>JALVCR010000299.1 GCA_027009865.1 Campylobacterales bacterium | reverse complement strand
AGAAATTAGGAACAAAATATTTTCTATCAGCTTTTCTAAAAGCCTCTTCTATTTTAGGAGTTTTTAAAACCCCATACTCTTTCATATGCTCTATTAATTCACTCATATTTTTCATCTTATACTCCTTTTGCTTTTATCTCCAAAAAACCTCTTGGCAAAAGAGCGGTTGCCAGCATCACTTCGTTTATATCTTTATGCTCAATCCAAGTTTCATTATCTCTGTTTTCCTCTTTTATCCAAAAATTCTCTATCTCTTCTCCAATAGGCGCAAATTTTTCCAAAATATCCATATAAAGTTTTGCTTTCTCATAAAGATTTTTATTTTGAAGCTGCTTTTTCAAAATAGGGCTTCCCTTTAATCCTATCGCCAAACCAAGCTCCCTAAAAGCCAACCTGTAGTAAGCGGGATAGGCAAGATAATTGTTTTTGATAAAATACTCCATTCCCACAATAAAGCTCTCTAACATTTTAAAAAACAGCTCTTCATATCTCTCTATATCAAGCCAAGATAAAAACACACAGTCGCTTAAGAGACCTCCAAGCCCCAATGAATCGGCAGTAGCCAAATTCAAATCTTTCGTTATAAAATAAAATTCGTCTATCTCGTTTTCAAGAGAAAGCGCTCCGTAAACGGATGGATTCTCTTTTGCCACTCTCTCTATCTCCATACAGGTTATAAACCCGTCAAGCGGATCGTGCTGACCCATGGAAGTTACCAAAGGATAGCTCAAATCCACGCTCATCTTCCAATACATTCCAACTCTTTTGCCGTTAAAATAGACAAATTTCCTAAAAGCTGTCTTAGCAAGCTCCATAGCCCACAAATTATATTTATGCTCGCCGGTTACTTGAGTTACACGGCTTAAAGCATGCATCCATTTGGTTAGATAGTGAAAATATTGCCCGTCTCTCTCCCACTCCAAATCTTCGTCAAACGGCTCATCTTTGCCCCTTTGGGGAAGCTTTTTGCCTATTCTAAGACCTCCGATTGTAGGATGAATTTTTGCGCTCTCTTCATCAAGTCCGCTAATGTATCCTCTCCTTTTGTCATCCTCTCTAAACTTTCCCAAAGTATTATGAACGCTATCTACAAGCTCTAATGCAAGATCTAAATATTTTTTATCTTTACTCTCTTCATACAAAGACAAAAAATTGCAAACCCCAAAAGCATCCGTCCATAGATATCTTCTTTGAGGCTTGCTTTTATCGGTTATGCCGGTATCTTTGGCAAATCTCTCCATAATGAGGGAGGCTATTTTAAACTCTCTCATTGTTTTCTCACTCCACAAACGCCGCGCTCATATATCCCACTACCTGAGATTCATCGCCGCTTGTATCGGCGCTTGTTCTGTAATCTAACAAAATAGGTTTCAATCTTAAATTTTTAGCCGCTATCAGCATCGCCTCCACTCCTATTTTACCGCATGCTTCGCATCCTTCATGAAGTCTTTTTACATTCAGTTCGCTAACAGCTTCAAGACATATTCCATCTAAAAGATTTGCCTTCTTAATATCGTAATAGTGGCTCAAATCGGTGCTTATAACCACCGCTACATTAGGCATTTTTAAAAGATATTCGATAATACCGGCTAAATGT
>JALVCR010000298.1 GCA_027009865.1 Campylobacterales bacterium | reverse complement strand
AATTTATAAATTATAAGAGATTAGGGAAGAAAAAATAGAAGAAGGGAAGAGATTAGATATAAAATTTTTTTAAAAATTTATCATCAATATCCAACAATCCCCTCTCTTTCAAAGAAGCTATCACATTTAAATCGCAGTCTGTATCTTCAGGCCACTCTCTTTGGAAATTGTCTATCTCTCCTTTGTTTGTGGCATCTATACCTATGAAATCATCATCCAAAAAGATATCTCTTTTTGCATCTATATTGTTTACCACCCTCCAAATCAGCATATAGGGATTGTTTATATCGTTTTTTTCACTGTCCACAAAAACAACAAGCTTTGTATGCTTTTTTATAGGTTTTATCTTTTCATAAATCTCTTTTACTCTCTTTGTTTTAAAAAGAGATATAACGGCTATTGGAGTTTTGGTATTTACTTTATACTGTCTTAAATCTTTTATATCCTCATCCAGTTTGGAAACTATTAAAAAAAGCTCTCTATCTTCTAAAATCTCTTTTTTAGGATCTTCAATTTCGCCTTTAGTGCAATCTACTCCGAGTTTTCCTCCATAGCAGGGAGTCGGAGAGGAGTGATCTAATGCGTCGCAAACCCCTTCGCTGATTAAAAGATTATCAACGCTTACTCTGTTTAAAATATAATCGCTAAGAGCCTCGTAATCTTCTAAATTGGGAGCGTCTTCATCTACAAAAATGGCATGCTTTACAAAACTCATCTGCCCCACTCCCCAAAAAGCGTGCATAAACTGCTTTGCGTGTCCGGGATATCTTTTTTTCATCTTCGCTATTATGAGATTGTGAAAAACGCCGTTTTCAGGCATTACATAATCTATCAAATCAGGAGCGGTTGTTTTTAACAAAGGCAAAAATATTCTCTCGGTTGCCCATCCCATATATTTATCCTCTAAAGGAGGTTTGCCCACAACCGTAGCTAAATACACCGGATCGTTTTTATGAGTTATGCATTTAACTCTCATAACGGGATAAGGCTCTTTTAGAGTGTAATAACCGGTATGGTCCCCAAACGGCCCCTCTATCTCCATCTCATTTGGATCAACTTCTCCCTCTATTACAAAATCAACATCTTCGGGAATCCAGATATCGTTTGTTATCGATTTTACCAATCGGGGATTTTCGCCCTTTATAAATCCGTATAGCAAAAGCTCAAAAACTCCGTGAGGCAAAGGAGCCGTAGCAGCCCATGTATAGAGAGGATCTCCCCCTATTGCAACAGATACCGGCATTGGTTTATTGGCATTTTTATAGTCATGAAAGAAGTGAGCGCTGTCTTTATGAATTTGCCAATGCATTCCAAGCCGCTCTTTATCGTAAACTTGAAGCCTATACATTCCCAAATTGTTTATTTTTCCATCCAAAGACTTTGTATAGACCTGCCCCATTGTAATAAAAGGCCCCCCGTCTTTTGGCCAAGTGGTCAAAATAGGAAGATCGTATAAATTTACATCTTTTTTGATATGTTCCTGACAAATTCCCTTCTTTTTCAATCTTTTTGGAAAGACATTTTTTAGATGAAAAAGTTTTGAAAAGAGGGATAATTTATCTAAAAAGGAAGATGGAGGCTTTAGATGCAAAAGCTCCTCTATTTCGTCTGCTATCTTTGAAGCCTCTTTTCCCAAAAAAAGCTCGGTAGCCTCAAAGGAGCCAAAAAGATTGGTTAAAACCGGAATATCAAATTTTTTATTTAATCTTTTAGAGACTGGATTTGTAAACAAAAGAGCCTTTGAATCCTCTTTTTTAACCTCAATATAGGAAATGTGGGGAATCTCAAGATCTATATCCACCTCTTCTTCTATAATTTTCAGTAAGCCTTTCTCTTTTAAAAGATTTATATAATTTTGCATTTTTTATCTTTACAGAATATTTAATGCCATCTCTTCGGCTCTTTTTAAAAGCTTCACGGCTCCAGATTCTACCATTATATCCGCAAGCTCTTTTCCGGCCATCGAATAGTCCATTTTAGCCACACTTATTTTCTCTCTTATAACATCGCTTCCATCAGGAAGTCCCACTATCGCCCTTACGGTAACGAAATCCTCTTGAAGTTTGGCGTTTACTCCTATTGGAACCTGACATCCCCCCTGTAAAATCTCTACAAAATCTCTCTCTATTTTTGTCTCTATAAAGGCTTCTTTATTATTAAGAGGAGAGAGTATCTCTTTTATCTTCTCATCATCCACGCTCTCTATTCCTAAAGCGGCCTGTCCCATTGCCGGAATCATAATAGATACAGGAATCGGAGAGAAATATTTAACGCTCTTTTCAAGATTTAATCTTTTAACTCCCGCTGTAGCCAAAATAATAGCGTCATACTCTCCCTCTTTTAATTTTTTAATTCTCGTATCAACATTTCCCCTGAGATTTTTTATCTTTAAATCTGGTCTAAACTGCAAAATCTGCATTCTTCTTCTAAGACTTGTAGTTCCGACTATCGCCCCTTTTGGAAGCTCGTCTAAAGAGGGATATTTTTCGCTCAAAAGCGCATCTCTTACATCCTCTCTTTTTGTAATGGCGCTTAAAACAAGCCCTTTTGGAAATTCGGTGGGCACATCTTTTAGGCTGTGAACGGCTATATGAGCCTCCCCGTTTAGCATTGCCTCTTCAAGCTCTTTTGTAAAAAGCCCTTTGCCTCCTATTTTTGCCAAAGGAGTATCCAAAATTTTATCTCCTTTGGTTTTCATTATCTTAAGCTCTACGCTTAAACCTTTATGAAAATTTTCCAAAAGCTCTTTTATGTGATTTGATTGCCAAAGGGCAAGTTTGCTTCCTCTGGTAGCGATAATCAACTTTTTCATCTTATTTCTCTCTATTTTGATTTTTTCTTATCTTTCACCATTTCAAGATGCTTGCTTCTTGTAAAATCTTTCTTTCCATTTACATAAAATGCGGGAGTTCCGCTAATTGCCACATTCTCTCCCATTTTATAATCTTCTTTGACTCTCTTTTCGATATCGGGAGTGTGAATCTCTTTTTTGGTAATATGCATTTTAAAAGCTTTATTAAAAACTTTTAATATCTCATCCTCGTTTGTAGTTGGAATATCAAAATATTTCTCATAAACTTCTATAAGAAAATCTCCCTTATCTTTTTTAATCTTCTTCTCGGCCGCTAAAATTACTCTAATTAGAGTTGGAGAAGCTGGATGAATCACATCAAGCGGAAAGTGATAATAAAAAAGCGCAAAATCTTTTGGATGTTTCTTGACAAATTTAATAAGCCCAGGAACGAAATCTTGACAAAACGGACACTGCGGATCGCTAAATACAACAAGCTTGTTTTTGGCGTTAAAATTTCCGGCAATTAGATGATCTTTTCTATAATAATCAGAAGTTAAATCTAAAGCTACCTCTTTTTTTATACTCTTTTGGGTTTTTAAATTTAAAAGATCTTTAGCCAAATAGTTGCCATCGGAAAATACGGTATCTACAGCCTGAATTATTTCGCTTTTATTGGAATCTTTCTTTTTAACCTCCAAAAAGATATCCAAAAAGTAAGCGCTCCACCCTTTTGGTTTTTCCAAATTTTTCTTGGCTTTTATCTTCACTTCTTTTAACTTAAAATTTTTCCCTGTTCTAATCGCTCCCTTTACCGCTTTTATAATTTTAGCTTCTACCTCTTTTTGATTTAAAGAGCTATCTTTTGCAAATAAAATAAGCTGTAAACTTAAAATAACAAAAAATAGCTTCAAAAATCCTCTCATCTAAACTCCTTTACTTAAAATTTATCTCTCTCTTCTATAATCTCTACGTCTATTACGTCGCTATTTTTAAAATCTCTTTTTTTGGATTTAAGATGTAAAATCTTTTTTGCAAAAAGAGTTCCAAAAAAGCTAAACTGAAGCAAAATTCCCAAAATATCGCTAAAAAAACCGGGCAAAATCAGTAAAATAGCGCCAAGCATGGAAAACAGGTTCAATCTGTTAAACTCTTCAATCGTAATTTCGCCCTCCATTAAAGCTCTCATGCTCTCAAAAACGGTATATTTAGAATTTACAAGCAGAAAAAATCCAACCCCGGCGCTTAAAATAAGCTCAAAAAAAGTGGCAACTCCCCCTATTTTGCTTGCTATATTAACGCTGATTACAACTTCCAAGAAAAGATAGATTAAAAAATATATCAAAAGAGTATCTCCCTTAATTTATCTTCAAGCTCGTCTATTAAGATATCCTCCTTTTTTAAGGTTTCCCTATAGACAAGCTGAACTTTCCCCTCTTTTAGGGATTTTCCAACTATCAAAGCATACGGAAAGCCTATTAGCTCAAAATCCTTCATCTTAAAGCCAAATCTCTCCTTACGATCGTCAATTATAACCTCTTTATTCTCATTTTTCAATTTATTATATAAATTTTCCGCAAATTCAAATTGTTCTTTATTTTTAACATCGCTTACAATAATATCCAAAAGATAGGGAGCTGTGCTTTTTGTCCATATACACCCTCTATCGTCATGATGCTGCTCTACAATAACCGCAACAAGCCTGCTTACTCCAATACCGTAAGTTCCCATAATAAACGGTTTTGCTTTTCCGTTTTCATCCAAAAAGGTAGCGTTTAGAGGTTTTGAATACCTATCTCCAAGCTGAAAGATATGCCCAACCTCTATGCCTCTTGTTTTTAAAAGCTCTCCCCTGCATTTAGGGCATCTGTCTCCTTCTTTAACCTCAACTAAATCGGCATATTTTGGATTTTTCAAAGTTTTAAAGTCAAATCCGACATAATGATAATCTTTTTTATTTCCTCCGCATATCAGATTATCCTCATCCCTTAACTCTTCATCTATAAAAAAGTTAAATTTTTCATTTAGAGGGCCTATGAAATAGGGAACAAATCCATTTTTTTCAAGCTCCTCTTCGCTTACATCTTTTAAATCCAAAGCCTTGCAGGCATTTAAAGCTTTGGTCTCTTGCAAAGTATCGCTGCCTCTTATGAAAAATATCACTATCTCCTCTCTATCTTCGTAAACAGCCTTCTTTGCAACAGCTTTTACAAAGTAGTAGGAAGGAAGTTTGAAAAATTCGGTAAGCTCTTCAATAGTTTTAATATTTGGAGTATGAAAAAAATCTCTGCTCATAACCGGAGCCTCATCGCCCTTTAGAGGAGGAGGAACTTTTTCTCTTTTAGCGGCTTCAATATTTGCGGCATAATCGCAATTTTTGCAAATTACTATCTCATCTTCTCCGTTTTTGGTTAAAACCATAAACTCTTTGCTTTTGCTTCCCCCTATCGCTCCGCTGTCAGCTTCAACAGCTCTAAATTCAAGCCCCATTTTGCTAAATATTTTAGAGTATGTCTTTTCCATATTATCATACTCTCTTTCCATATCCTCATAGCTTGAATGAAAACTATACCCATCCTCCATCAAAAACTCTCTTCCTCTCAAAAGCCCAAATCTTGGTCTAACTTCGTCTCTGAATTTCCAGTTTATCTGATAAAGATGCAAAGGAAGCTGCTTGTAGCTTTTAACTCTTCCTCTTACCAAATCAACCATCATCTCTTCGTGAGTCGGGCCTAAGACAAACTCATTATCTTTTCTATCCTTAAATCTTAAAAGCTCTTTTCCATACTTTTCATACCTTCCGCTCTCTTTCCATAAAGAGGCCGGAGTTACGAAACTTAAAGAAACCTCCTCGCATCCCGCTTTATCAAGCTCCTCTTTTACTATATTTCTTACTTTATCCAAAACTTTTTTTCCAAGAGGCAAAAAATTGTAAAGCCCGCTTCCAACCTGCGCTATAAAACCGCCTCTTATTAGATATTTATGGCTTGGCAAAACCGCATCTTTTGGATCCTCTTTAGAGGTTGGGACAAACAGTTTTGAAAATCTCAAATCTCTCTCCTTATAAATCTTTTTCTATCTGATATTCGCATTTATAAACATCAAGTCTCTTCTCTACTCCGTTATCTTCATTTAAAGAGAAAAGATACTGCATAGATTGAACTATCGTATCGGCTTTGGGATTATCGGCAATCTTTTTTAGATTAATCGTAGGCTCGTGAAGAAATGTATTAAAAGACTGCTGCAAAATCTTCTCCACCTGCTTTCTATACTCGCTTGGAAGATATCCTTTTTTTATAGCTCTCTCAAGCTCTTTTAAATAGCACTCTTTAGCTTTTTTTCTAATCTCCTTTATCATAGGATCTACAGCTAAAGTCTGAAGCCATTTATAAAAATCCCTTGTGGCTTTTCCCACTATGGAATATGCTCTTTTAGCCTGCTCTTCCCTTATGGCTTTATTTTTATTTACAATATCCTCAAGATCATCAACGGCATAAATATTTACATTTTCACAATCGCAATCTTCTATATCTCTTGGGACTGCTATATCAAACCAGTGTCTTTCAAAATCGACTCTCTCTACCATATCCTTTGTTATAACCGTATGGGGAGCGCCTGTAGCGCTAAATAGAAGCCTATATCTGTTTATAAATTTTTTAAGATCAGAAAAGGGCTGCACTTCGATATTTACATCACCCTCTATTCTTTCGGCAAGCTCTTTTGCCTTTTGCAAACTTCTGTTTATAATTATCAGATTAACTCCGGCGTTTGCTAAATGTTTTGCGGCAAGCTCGGCCATCTCTCCAGCTCCCACCACTATTGCGCTGTATCCTCCTAAACTTCCCCCAAAAATCTCCTTAGCTTTAGCTACCGCTACGCTTGAGATAGATATGGGATTTTTGGAAATATCGGTAGAATTTCTAACTAAAGCTGCGCATCTAAATGCATGGTGCATCGTTCTTGAGAGTTTCTGCCCGCAAAATCTGTTTTCATAAGA
>JALVCR010000297.1 GCA_027009865.1 Campylobacterales bacterium | reverse complement strand
GGGACATGCAAGAAGCTCGGTGGTTTTTGATTTGTTAAACAGAACCCTAAGAGCTTTGGGGTATGATGTTGTTTTTGTTAGAAACTATACCGATATAGACGACAAAATCATAAAAAAGATGAAAGAGAGCAATAAATCTTTAAAAGAGATAACAAGCTATTATATAAAAAAGTATGAAGAGGAGATGAGAGCTTTAAATGTTTTAGATCCCGATATCAAACCAAAAGCTACCGAAACGATAGAAGAGATTATATCTATGATAGAAAGCATCATTAATCACGGGTGCGCTTATAAAATAGAAAATGACGGAATATATTTTGATACAAGCAAAGATCCCCTATATCTCTCTCTATCTCACAAAAAGATAGACGACGCTCAAAGCAGAATCGAAGAAAATCCCAATAAAAAAGATCCAAAAGATTTCGCTTTATGGAAATTTTCAAAAGAGGGAGAGCCAAAATTTAAATCTCCATTTGGAGAGGGAAGACCCGGATGGCATATAGAGTGCTCGGCTATGATAAAAAAACATCTCTCCTATGAAGGGGAGTATCAAATCGATATTCACGGAGGGGGAGCGGATTTGCTGTTTCCGCATCACGAAAACGAAGCGGCTCAGACAAGATGCGCCTCTTCTCAAAAACTTGCAAAATACTGGATGCACAACGGATTTGTAAAAATCGCCGGAGAGAAGATGAGCAAATCTTTGGGAAACAGTTTCTTTCTAAAAGATGCCCTAAAGGTTTATGACGGAGAGATTTTAAGATACTATCTGCTCTCTACGCATTACAGACAAAATCTAAATTTTAACGAAGAGGATTTGATAAATTCAAAAAAGAGGCTTGATAAATTATACAGACTGAAAAAAAGAGTCTATAAAGTAAAAGAATCAAAAGAAAATCAAGAGTTTAAAAATGCTCTTTTAGAGGCTTTAAAAGATGATTTAAACATCTCAAAAGCCTTAGCCGTTTTAGATGAAGAGATAAACAAAGCAAACGAAAAACTTGACAAAGAGCCAAAAAACAAAGCTTTCAAATCCCAAACAGCAGCCAACCTCAAATTCATAGAAAAAACGCTTGGAATAGGATATAAAGACGCTTATGAATATTTTCAAATGGGAGTTAAGGAAGAGGAGAAAAGAGAGATTGAAAATCTTATACAGCAAAGAAGCGAAGCTAAGAAAATGAAAGATTTTCAAAAAGCAGACCAAATAAGAGAGATTCTTCTTGGCAGGGGAATTAAGATTATGGATACTCCAAACGGAACTCTTTGGGAAAAAGAGCTTTAATGAAAAATATAAAACTGATTCTAAGCCGCTTCTCTCCCTATTTTAAAGATTATATAAAAGAGTTTGCAATAGCCATTATCGGTATGGTTATGGCCGCTGCCGGAAGCGCGGCTACTGCTTATTTAATAAAACCTGTAATGGATAAGATATTTATCGACAAAGACGAGCACCTTTTATATATTCTCCCTTTTGCAGTGGTTTTGGTCTATTTTATAAAGGGATTTGGAAAATTTATCCAAATCTACTACACCGCATACATAGGGCAAGATATTGTAAAAAGAATAAGAAACAGAATGCTTGAAAATATTCTTAGTCTGGATTTAACTTTTTTTCAT
>JALVCR010000296.1 GCA_027009865.1 Campylobacterales bacterium | reverse complement strand
GACGTGTCCCAAATGGGCATTACAGTTTTTGCAAACTATTTCAACTCTTACGCCGTCTCTATCCAAAACCTCTTTTACATTATTATCTATCTGATCGTCAAAACTTGGCCATCCGGTATTTGAGTTAAATTTGTCTTTTGATCTAAAAAGTGGAGTTTGGCATCTTTTGCAAACATATATTCCATCTTCGTAAAAATTATAATATTTTCCGCTAAATGGCGGTTCGGTTCCTTTATAAACGATTACCTCTTCCTCTTTTGGCGTTAATTTTTTAAACTCTTTCATAAATTTTCTCTCCATAATTTTTTTGATTTTTATCTTACAGAAAAACTCTTATAAAGATATTAGCTAAATTTTGGTTTTTGGCGTAAAAATTAATTTTTTATTCATCTTAAATTATAAATTTAATTTTTAATTTTTGCTAATTTTTCACAAAATAGTTCTAAAATGCTGAAAAAATCGATAAGGGAGAAGAAGTGAAAGAGATAGCAAAAAAGGTTTTGCCTTTAAGCTTGATTGTAGGTTTGAGATTTTTCGGTCTCTTTATAGTTTTATCCGTCTTATCTCAATACGCTTTGACTCTAAAAGGCGGAACAGCATTTTTAGCCGGTTTGGCTGTTGGAGGATACGCTCTTACACAGGCGGTTTTGCAGGTTCCTTTTGGAGTTTTAAGCGATAGAATTGGAAGAAAAAAGACCATTTTAATAGGTCTTTTGCTTTTTGCCGTGGGTTCTGTGATTTGTGCCATCTCAGGAGATATTTATACTCTTCTTTTAGGTAGGTTTTTGCAGGGATCTGGAGCGATAGGATCGGTTGTTACCGCTATGATAGCAGATTATGTAAGAGAGGATGAGAGAGCTCACGCTATGGCGGTTATGGGTATGGTGATTGCTATGAGTTTTGCAGTTGCTATGATTTTTGGTCCCTTAATTGGAGGATTTTACAGCGTAAGCGCTCTTTTTTGGCTTACGGCGGTTTTGGCTATTATAGCTTTGGCTATCTTATTTACCGCAGTGCCGGAGCCTCCTACAATTGTGCACTCTTATAGCGAAGAGGAGGCAAAAATTAAGCATGTATTTAAAGATAAAGATTTGGTTAGAATGTATATAACATTTCTTTTTCACAGCTCTACTATGGCTATTGCCTTTTTTATCATTCCGATTTTGTTAAAGCAGAAATTTGGCGTATCGCCTGAGGGTTATTGGAAAGTCTATTTGCCAGCTGTCTTTTTTGGAATTATAGCAATGGGGCCTGCTGCTGTTTTTGGAGAGAAATATGCAAAGGGAAAAGAGGTTTTTATTATCTCCATTCTTTTTATTGCCGCCTCCTTTGTATTGATGGGATTTAGTTCCTCTCTTTTATGGTTTGGAGTGGGAGCTGTCTTTTTCTTTATAGGATTTAATATGTTTGAGCCGCTTTTACAAAGTTTTGTGTCAAAATTTGCCAAAGTTCACCAAAAGGGAGCGGCTTTGGGAGTTGCTAATACTTTTGCTTATGTTGGAATCTTTTTGGGAGGTGCGATAGGAGGTTATATCTATCAGCATTTTCATGAAAAGGGAGTTGCCTGGTTTGTTTTGGCAGTATGCGTATTTTGGATAGCTTGGATTGTGGGAATGAGAAA
>JALVCR010000295.1 GCA_027009865.1 Campylobacterales bacterium | reverse complement strand
TTACAGCTATTATAAATACTTTTTGGATAAAACTACAAAGCATAAATTTTTCTTTCTGCTTCTTTTTATCTTCTCTTTTTCATTTTTTATGTTTTTGTTTTTTCTATTTAACAGCCGGGGATATCTAATAATTATTTTAGGAGGACTCTATCTGATTACATCAATTGTTAATAGAAAATATTATCTATCTCAGATTCTGATTTTAGGAGCGATAGGAGTGGCAATTATTCAGGTTGGAGACCCTCTCTTTTATGCAATTCCCGATTTAATAGACAACGGATGGGACAGTTTCATAGCAACCTTTATGGATATTGTAGAAGAAGAAAAAGAGGCAAGCGGAGGATTTGAAGAGTTTGTAAGCAATTTTACCCATCCGATAGTCTCTTTGGATTTAAGTCTTCAGGTATCGGGAATAGAGATGCAATTTAGACATCTGTGGGATTTGGTTGTAGCGGTTCTATCTCTCATTCCCGATAAACTTGTAGGGTTCAAAGATCCCCTAAGCGTTAGCAACATAAATACGATTTTAAACAAAGGCGTTTTGAAAGGGACGGTGCTTGTTGGAATTTTGGGATATTTTTCATACGCTCTTGGAGTTATAGGAGTAATTGTGGGAAGCTTTTTTTATGGAGTTTTGGGAGGATATCTCTCGCAATTTTTCTATGAAAACGCAAAAGTTAATAAAAGCGTTTTGGTGTTTGCATACTTTTTCATATTCTACTATGGATACTTTGTCTTTAGAGGGGATCCTAAAATTACGCTTCAGGAGATGTTTATTCTTCTGTTTGTGATTTTTGTAATTTTACTCTTTTCAAAAATTTACATATTGAAAAATTACGACGATAATAGAAAAATAATTTTTAATACGGATGGAAACGGAAGATGAAAAACAATCTAAGCTCTTATGAAGAATTAAATCTAAAACCGCTATTTTTTATATTTAAAAAAAGTAATCTCTTAATTACTATTATTATTTTATCTCTATCTTTATTCCTTGGAAACCTTTACTATAAAAAACAGACTCCCATGTATAAATCCTACATAAGCATAGAGCTTCCTGAGAGAAATATAATAAACAGGCCGGCAAACGGGCTTCAAAATATTATAAACACAATAACAATGCCAACTCCAATGGATGTAGAAACGGAAATAGATATTATAAAATCAAAAAAAATTATAGAAAAGACTCTAAAACTTGTTCCAATGAATATAAGATACTATCTAAAAACTCCGCTAAAAGAAAAAGAGATTTTTGATCCTCCCTTTTTGGTAAAAAATCTGAATCTAAAAGATATCGAAAAGATAAAATTTGAGATGACTCCGATAGATGAAAGACATTTTAAACTAAAAATCGCCTCCAAAAACTCCAAAGGATATATTTATGAATATAATGAGCCTATAAAATTTAGCAAAGGATTTTTCAAAATAGTTAAAAATGCCTTTAAAATTCCAAAAAACACTTACATAATATCCCTAAAAAGCAAGCAAAAAGCTATAAAAGATATTCAAAAAAAGATGAGCGTATCTCCCTCCTCTCTTAGATCATCTTTGATAGTTGTCGAATATAAAGATACAAATCCGGTTATTTTGCAAAAATTTCTAAACTCTCTTGGAAAGGTTTATATAGAGGAGAATATCAAAAAAAGAACTCAATCGGCTTCTTCCACTCTAAATTTCATAAATGACCAATTAAAGAAAGTAAAAAAGAAGCTTGAGAAATCTGCTTTTATTTTAAAAGAGTTCAAAAAAAGAAATGAGCTTATAGATATTCACACAAAAACAAGAGAGCTTATAGACCAAGCTGTAAGAGCAAAAGAGGAGCTCTCAAGAGTTGATTTGGATTTAAAAGCCTTTGAGAGTATCAAAAAAGAGGTAAATAGAGGAAATTTTACAGCGCTTGCTGGACTTCAGGAGAGATATCCGGTTCTTGATACCCTTTTGCAGGAATTAAACAGAGAAAAGATTCAAAAAGAGGTTTTGCTAACGGAATACACTCCTCTTCATCCAAACGTAAAAAGAGTCCAAAACAGCCTAAAAGAGACAATATCTTCAATAAAAAGTGTAATAAAAGGAATAGAGGATAATCTTAGAAAGAGAAAAAACACCCTTTTAAACAGGGTAAAAAATCTAAACGCAAAAATCAAATCTCTCCCCTCAAAAGAGCAGACATACGCAAATTTGCAAAGAGATTATGAGGTAAACGAGAGATTATACTCCTATCTTTTGCAGGAGAAATCTCAATTTTCCATAGCAAAAGCCGCAAGAGTCTCCGATACAAAGATAGTAGATTATGCCGACAGACCTCTTAGACCTTACAGCCCAAACAAAGCTTTAATTCTTAGCGTAAGCGCATTTTTCGGGCTTTTGCTATCGATGATAGCGGTATATATAAAAGAGAAAAAAGATCCAAAAATAAGAAGCTTGCAAGATCTCTATCAAATAGCCTCTTTGCCCGTTTTTGGAAGCATCCCTTATATTAAAGATGAAAATCTATACAACAAACCTATTGTATTGGAAGATAGAAACTCGATAGAGAGCGAGGCTTTTAGGAAAATAAGAGCCGAAATAGAGCTGATAAATTCAAAACATGCCAAAATCATACTCGTAACATCATTTGTTCCAAATGAAAGGAAAAGTTTTGTTTCGATAAATTTGGCCTCCGTTTTTGCAATAGGAAGAAAAAAAACTCTTTTAGTATCTTTCGATTACGTAACCCCTCAAATTCACAAAAAATTATCAATTCCAAATTTTATCGGAACTTCGGATATTTTAAAGGGAGAGAGAGTAAAAAATCTTCCCTACAAACATCAAGAATATAAAAATTTGCATATCATCCCAACAGGAGAGGTAAATGAAAACTCTCTTGATCTTTTGCAATCTAAATATATGAAAAAGTTTTTTGATTATATGAAATTGAGATATGACATAATAGTGGTGGACGCTTCGGCCATAGAGCTAAATCCAGATACGCTTATTTTAACCAAATATGCAGACACTACGCTCTTTTCTCTAAGAGTTAATTACTCTAAAAAGGAGTATATTAAAAAAATAGAGGAGTATTGTAAAAAATACAGTATAAAAAATCCAGGATTTATAATAAACGGGGTTAAAATAAGCGAATTTGGAGTCAAAAAATATGATAAAAACTATATCTATTATGCGACTCATTAAAATTTTAATTCTGCTTTCATTAACTCTCCTTGCAAAAGAGGATTATTCTATAAATATTTTTCCCTTTAAGACATCTTTGCAAGTTTTTTATAAAGTAAAAAAATTTAAAAACGGCTACGATATAGAATATCTCTTTAAAAACAGTTCAAACAAAAGTTTAGAAATTCCAGATATTAAAGTAGGATATATACATCTAAAGGCTAAAAACAGAATTTATGTTTTAAATACGGCAAACTCTCTAAATCTTGAGTTAAGAAATATAAAAAAAAATATATGGATAAACGGCTCAAAAGAGCTATACTATCCAATATCATACTCTCCCGTAATCGTAGCGGCAGATAGTAAAAATGCTTTTGGAGCGTCGATAAAAACAAACTTCTTAAAAGATAGATGGGCAATAGGCGGAAAAATAGAAAAAAATAAATTTGGATATATTTTTATCTTCACAAATGAGAATAAGAAGTCTCTAAACCCAAAAGAGAGCTTTAAAATTTCAATCTCTTTTAGAAAAACTCCAAAAAATAGATGGCTTGAATCTTTAAAACCTTATAGGGAATATTTTAATAAACAATTTGCAAAAAATTATCCTCCAAAGGATACAAGAGCTATTTTGGGACTTGATATTTCATACATAGGAGCTGCCGGAGATAAAAACAACAAAAGAGGATATAACTATCATACAAGATTGGATCTATACGGGCTTACGGGGGAGAATGAAAAATATAAAAAAAGTTTTTTAAAAAGTTTAATAGAGAGTATGAGGAAAAATGGTTTTCAAAGAGTGATGCTATGGGGAATAAGCGGAGAGTATTTTGAAAATTGCAAAAAAAAGCATTGCGAAGATACAAATTATCCTCCGCAATTTATAAGCAATCTTCCAAGAAAACTTTCAAAATCGATAGATAAAATCAAAACTTTAAAAAAATACGGTATAGATTACGGGTTTTGGTGGGGAAGAAGCGGAGAGATTCCTATAAAAAATTTTGAAGTTATAAAGCCTTGGGATTGGAATCCAGACTCTCTTGTGCCTTTAAATCCATTAAAAAAAGAGCATTTCAGATTTGCCGTAAATGAGATGGATACAGCCTACAAGCTAAAAGCAAAAGAGATTGGATTAGATGCCTATTTGCAGATTGACCCAAAATTTCAAATAAAATGGCTTGATTTTTTAAAAGAAAGATATAAAAATATAAAATTTTGGATAGAAGGAAGCGTTACAGATTACCTTCATACAAGAGCTTCCCTCTTTTTGCAGCCTGAAAATGAATTTTTCAATCCGCTAAAAATTAAAATCTCAAAACCTCCCGCTTTAGCCGAGTACCTAAACCCAAACGCCGAAATTATTATCTATCTGCACACATACGATAAAAATTATATAAAAAAACTTATTAATCTTGGATTTACACCTCTTGTTGTTCCGTTTGAATCAAATATAATTATGCTATTATTATGAAATAAATCATAATGAAAGAGAACATAATGTTTTTTAATAGAGAAGAAGAATTAAAAATTTTAAACAAAGAGTATGAAAGAGCCGGTTCTGCTTTTACAGTAATTTATGGGCGAAGAAGGGTTGGAAAAACTGCACTAATTTATGAATATATCAAAGACAAACTCTCTCTTTTTATTTATGCAACCGAAGCAAGTTTTCCTATCCAATTAGAAAATTTAAAACCTCAACTTTTAAAACTCATTAACAAACCATATTTAAAAAATATAAAGATTGAAACTTTTACACAGCTTTTTGAGCTTTTAAACGAATACGATTTTACAAAAAAGTTTGTTTTGGTAATTGATGAATATCAAAATTTATGCAAAGTAGATAAATCTTTTTCTTCTCAACTTCAAATGATTTGGGATACAAACTTAAAAAGCAAAAATATTCACTTAATTCTTTCTGGCTCGGTTATTTCAATGATGCACTCGGAAGTTTTGGATTACTCGGCCCCATTGTATGGCAGAAGAACTTCCAATATCCATCTAAAACCTCTGGCTTTTAAATACATTAAAAAATTTGTGCCAAATGCAAGCAAAGAAGATCAAATGAATATCTTTGCATCCTTTGGAACCATACCAAAATATTTAGAACTTTATGAAGAAGAAAAAAGCTTTTTGCAAAATATAAAAGATAATATTTTAAATAAAAACTCATTTCTCTATAGTGAAGGCAACTTCTTGCTGCGCCAAGAGCTTGGAGAAATTTCTACCTATTTTTCTATTTTAGAAATTATATCTAAGGGTGAGAGCAAATTGGGAAATATCGCTTCTAAATTGCAAGTAGCTTCAACCTATCTTACACGCTATCTTTTAAAACTGATAGATTTGGATATTTTAATAAAAGAGGTTCCAATTACCGAAACAAATCCGCTAAAAAGTAAAATGGGGCGATATAGATTTAAGGATAAATTTTTGCAATTTTGGTTTTTTTATGTCTATAAAAATTATAACCTATTAGAAATCAACCAAGTTGATGCAGTTTTAGAAGAGATAAAAACAAATTTTAATGATAGATTTGTCTCTTTTGCTTTCGAAGATTATGTAAAAGAAGAACTTTTGCAAAATCCATACAAATATCTCGAATTTATCCCGCAAAAAATTGGCAGATGGTGGAATAAAAATGAAGAGATAGATTTAATTGCTATGGATGAAAAGAATATCTGTTTCATAGAGTGTAAATGGCAAAACAGTGTAAACAAAAAAGAAGTTCTTTATAAACTTATTAAAAAATCAAAACTCATTAAACATGAGAAAAAAGAGTATTTTTTAGTTATTACAAAAGATGATTATTTAAATTCTTAAAACAGGCGCGGCTGTAAGCCGGGTTCTGTTTTAGGTGATTATTCATCTAATCTCTATCTTACGATAGAGCTTTAGCGAAGAGCTTAAAAATATGAGACTGTAACCATGCTCTTCTTGCTGCGGGTTGGGTTTACATAGCCGCTTTTGTTGCCAAAAGCGCTGGTGGTCTCTTACACCGCCGTTTCACCCTTACCCGCCCAAAGCAAAATCTACTTTGGGCAGGCGGTCTGCTTTCTGTTGCACTTGCCCTCGGCTTTCGCCGGCCGTCCGTTAGACGGAACCCTGTCTCATTGCAGCCCGGACTTTCCTCTTGGCATATCCAAGCAATCACCCGCCGCGCCAAATTTATACCTTTAATATACCTTAATTTTTGATATGTGTCAACTCCTCTATCAAAACCGTAGCATAAGAGCCTTTTGGCAGAGAGAAGTTTATCTCAAACCATCCCTTCTCCTCTTTATAAACGCTATCGACATCAAAAGGCCAAATCCACGCAAAACGCCTTGTCCCTCTCATCTTATCCAAAAACTTAGAAGTTTCCAAAAAGAAGCTTTTTTCTATCTCTTTTGCCACCCCTTCAGCCTCAATAGCCTTTTTACCTGCAATCATACCGGTAAAGGTTATATTTTTATTTAAAAATCTTTCAGATTCTTTTTTTAAATCGTTACATAAAAAGATTTTTCCATAAGGATAGTGATGAAGCACGTCTCCTGGTAAAAGTTTGCAAAAAGTCGGCTCTTCTTTTATGCTTTTTATTAAATCTATAGGAAAATCAAAAGTATCGCTAAGCTCTTTTATATCGAAAGAGTCAAAAAATCTGTTTATCTCAACTCTCCTGCTAAGCCACAAATTAAAAAGATGGCTTTGATAAGCGCTTATGAAGAAGTTTCTCA
>JALVCR010000294.1 GCA_027009865.1 Campylobacterales bacterium | reverse complement strand
CTTTTAGTTGAAGATAGTTTCTTCTTGTTTCAAATCTATTTATACTTTTTATACTTTTTTTTGAGTCGTCTTCATAATCGGTGCTTGTAAATCCCAAAAAGTGAACGCCGTTTATTTTAAGAGTCGGAACTTTCGATTTTACCGATGTAACTTTTGCTTCTTTTTTCATAGCTAAAGAGATGGATGATAAAGACTCCTCTTTTGGCACGAATTCTCCAAGTTTAATTCTATTTGCTCCCGGTTTTGTGAAAATAGCTCCGGTATCTTTGTCTTGATATAAAGTTATGCTTTTGGCATAAATTGATGAGAGAGTTAGCGCTGCGATAGCCATTATAGAGAGTTTTTTCATTTTAATACCCCTTTTTGAATTTAGATAATGAAATTATATAAATCGAAAGTTACACTATGGTTTCAAAAGATAAAATTTTTTAAATTGCCTTTTTTGCCTCTTTGTAATACAATAGCCAAAAAAAAGTGGGAAAGAGATGTCTAAGAGTATAATTTTAAGAGATGTAACTAATGAAGATGAGCTTGTAAGAGAGCTTAGAAAAATAAAACTAAAAAGAAGCGATGTAAAAAAGATATATTTTGCAAACGGTTTGGCTTTGGTTGTTTTGAAAAAGAGAGTCAGAGCCAAAGTTTCAAAATCTTTGATAGCAGATGAAGAGTTAAGAGAGGAGATAATAAGGGTAGATGAGTTTGTTAACAGATATAAAGAGCTTATAGAGTGGGAGAGAATAGCTGAAATAGAGCAGCAGCTAAACGAAATCAGAGGATTTAGCGCCAAGGAGAGAGAGCTTTTTGGAAGGGCGATTTTGGATTTGAAAGGCAAAAGAGAGCCTTCGAAATTTAATCTCTATTTTGTCAGATTTTCAAGAAGCAGGGAGATTTATACAGAGATTGCTTCGGGGGATGTCGTTTTAATAAGCAGGGGCGAGCCTTTAAAAAGCGATGTAACGGGAACGGTTTCCGAGGTTAAGAAGCATTATATTACGGTAGCTTTTGAAAACCAGCCTCCAAAATGGGTTTACGGGGGCAATATAAGAGTGGATCTTTATATAAACGATATAACTTTTAAGAGAATGGGAGAGAATTTGGAGAATATCAGACATGCCAAAGGCAGAGTAAGAGAGCTTAGAAATATTGTTTTAAATTTAAAATCTCCAAACGCTTTTAAGAGGGAAGATTTTGAAGCTTTTAATAAAAAACTTAATTTCTCCCAAAAAGAGGCTGTCTCTTTTTCGCTTGGAAGCAGAGATCTTTTTTTGATTCACGGTCCTCCGGGAACTGGCAAAACAAGCACTCTTATAGAGATTATTTTACAAGAGGTAAAGAGGGGAAGAAAGGTTTTAGCTACGGCTGATTCCAATACAGCAGTGGATAATATGCTAAAGAGGCTCTCTTATGAGGATATAAATATCGTCAGAGTAGGGCATCCGGCAAGAATCGTAAAAGAGCTTCAAGATTTTAGCATTCATGCTATTTATGAAGGAAGAGTGGAAGCTAGGGCTATAAAAAGCGGATGGGAAGAGATTGGGATTTTAGCCAAAAAAAGAGAAGAGTTTAGCAAACCCTCGCCTTCAAGGGCAAGAGGGATGAGCAGGGAGAGAATTTTGACTTTGGCAAAGAGAGGGAAATCGCAAAGA
>JALVCR010000293.1 GCA_027009865.1 Campylobacterales bacterium | reverse complement strand
GAACAATTCATACTCTCAGGTTCCGATTTTAGGAGATTTGCCGCTTATTGGCATTCCTTTTAGATATAAAGAAAAAGAGGATAAAAAAGTCTCTTTAGCTGTTATTTTAACTCCTTATATTATAAAAAAGAGCGCTGATTTGGTAAAACTTAGAGAAACACTTGGCAAGCTTAATGTAATAGAAAAAGAGATAGCCAAGAGAGCCGAAAAGAAATTTAAAAAATCTAAAACCAAAACCAAAAAAGAGGATTTAGACGATATGGATCCTTTAGGAACGCCCGAT
The DNA here is from genome assembly GCA_027009865.1 of Campylobacterales bacterium. Classification (GTDB taxonomy): domain Bacteria; phylum Campylobacterota; class Campylobacteria; order Campylobacterales; family JAADDG01; genus JAADDG01. Next base: position 1,383 of record JALVCR010000293.1, on the reverse strand, counting down.
TATGAATAAGTTTTCAAAAATTCCAACCTTTTTGGATCTTGATTTATATCCTGAGCTGTTAGAAGGGGTAGATATCGATTTGGCTATAAAAAACTCTCTTTTGTTTACTTCAATAAATGGAGAGATTTATGCTATTTTAAAAGAGGATAAGCTTCTTGACGGGCTTAATTTCTACTCTAAACTCGATTTATCCCTTCCTTTAGCCTTTTTGGATAAAGATTCTTATGAGAGGCTCTATCACAGATTTTTGGAAATTAAAACCGATAAAGATTTAGCCTCCACGATAGAGAGCGAAGAGGAAGAGGAGTATATAGACGAAGAGGCCTCTTTGGCTGAATTTTTAAGAACAAGCAGCGATATTTTAACAAGCGAGGAGTCAGCTCCCGTTATCAAGCTTGTAAATTCTCTTTTTTATCAGGCTGTAAAAAAACACGCTTCCGATATTCATATAGAAACCCACGAAAACAGAGGAGTTGTCAGATATAGGATAGATGGAGTTTTAATAAAGCATCTTGATCTTGATAAAAATATAGTCGGGCTTGTCATAAGCCGTATAAAGGTAATCTCAAATCTTGATATCTCCGAAAAGAGAGTTCCGCAAGATGGAAGAACTCAGGTTAAGATAGCCGGAAAGAGCCTTGATATCAGAGTCTCCGTTTTGCCAACATATCACGGAGAGAGAGTGGTTATGAGAATTTTGATGGAATCGGCAGATATCCCGACTTTAGAAGAGCTTGGTTTTGAAGAGAGGATGACTGAACATTTTAAAAGGCTTTTAAAACACTCTCACGGGATGATTTTGGTAACCGGACCTACCGGAAGCGGTAAATCTACAACTTTGCACTCTTTTTTGCAGATAGTTGCAAGTCCGGAGAAAAACGTTATTACGATAGAAGATCCGGTGGAGTATAAGGCTGATAATATAAATCAGATTCAGGTAAACCCAAAAACCGGCCTTACTTTTGCATCGGGTCTTAGATCCATTCTAAGGCAGGATCCAGATATTGTAATGGTTGGAGAAATCAGAGACAAAGAGACGGCAGAAATTGCGATTCAGGCCGCTTTAACCGGACACTTGATGCTTTCTACCCTTCATACGAACAATACAACCGCTGCAATTACAAGGCTTATAGATATGGGAATAGAGGAGTTTTTAATAAGCTCCTCTCTTCTTGGGGTTTTGGCTCAAAGGCTTGTTAGAAAGCTTTGCCCATACTGCAAAGAGAGCTCCTTTATCCCTGAAGCCATTGCAAAAGAGTTTGATTTGCCCCTAAACGCTTCGATATATAAAGAAAAGGGTTGCAAGAAGTGCAATTTTACAGGCTACATAGGAAGGCAGGCTGTGGGAGAGCTTTTTTTGATGGATGACGAAGTTAAAGCTAT
>JALVCR010000292.1 GCA_027009865.1 Campylobacterales bacterium | reverse complement strand
AAAAAGAGCCTCGTTTATAACCGTATAGTTTGGGCCGGCAATTCCCGCATAAAGAGAGTCTATAATTTTATTTAATATCTGATGATCATAGGTCAAAGGAGCGGCTATGTAGGCGAAATTTCCAAACACCACCAAACCTATCTCATCTGAAGCTCTCTTTTTTACAAACTCTTTTGATATCTCTTTTGCAACCTCAAATTTGCTTTTTGACTGATTTTTGTCGTTTGAGAAGGGATACCTCATAGAGCCGCTTGCATCAAGCACCAAAGCTAAGGCATAGCCTTTCTCTTTTTTTATTTTATAGCTGTTAATTTTAACGGGAGAGGCAAGAGCGAAAACGGCCAAAACGATACTTGCCCATTTTAGAGAGGTTAAAATTATATTTTTCTTATCCCCCTCTTTAAAAAAAGAAAAAGCTTCAGGGAAAAATATCGCTTCGCTCTTTTCCTTGCAAAATTTGGCGCATATCAAAAAAACAAGAATAATCAAAAAGGCGTATGGATATTCAAAAGTTATATTATTCATCCACCGCCTCTACTAAAAGATAGTAATATCTAATCACTTTTCTTGAGAGATTTTCATCAACCTCTTTTTTATATTTATACCTCTCCAAAAGGGGCAAAATCTCTTCAAAAATTTTTCTGCTCTTATCGTCATGAATTAGATATCTTCCATATTTTGTTATTTCATAAGCGGCTTTCTTTGGATTATTGAAATCCACCTCTTTTAATTTTTTTAAAACAGCTCTTCTTATTCTTCTCTTTTTGTCATGCAAAAATTTATAAATAATATTATAAATAACCACCGCCAAAGATATAACTATCAAAAGGGCAAAAAAAATAACTCCATACAAAGATAAATCTGGAATTTCTACAAGGGGCTTTATATCTTTAATATCAGGCATTTTATCTTCCGATAAAAAGTTTGGAAAGCTTTACGAAAGGCTCTTCGTTGGTATAAATTTTGGTAAATCTTACCCTATTTTTTCTAAAATGGGAATATAACTCGTGATCTTTTCTATAAATCTCTTTTTTTCTTTTTTCAATGGAGTTTTTATTTAAATCGGTATTTCCAAAAATAAGCCTGACTGGATCTATCAAGGAGATAAATCCCAAATTTGGAGGCTCCTCTTCAAGCTTATCTCTTACTATCAAAGATATAACCTCATGCTTTCTTGCCAAAATCCTCAAATCTATAGGCTCCAAAAAATCGCTTATTAGAAATATAATCGATCTTCTTTTAATTCTCTCCAAAAGATGCAAAACAAGCTTTTTATTATCGGCTCTCTCTCCTAACGGATTGAAATTTAAAATCTTCTCAACGGCTTTTCTTACGGCAAAATACTGTTTTGTGGGTTTAATGAAATCTTTTTGGGAATCGGTAAAAATCAAAAGCGAGAACAAATCGGTATTTTTTACGGCCGAAAAAGCTAAAATCGCCGCTATCTCGGCAATAACTTCCAATTTTAGCCTCTTTGAGCCAAAATTAACGCTTCCTGAGAGTATCGGAACGATTACTATATTAAGCTCTCTCTCCTCTTTATAGATTTTTACGTAAGGCTTTTGCATTTTGGCGCTTACGTACCAATCTATCTTTTTTACATCGTCTCCATATTGATACTCTCTAAGCTCTACAAACTCAAGCCCTTCTCCTTGAAAAATGGAAGGGTTATTTCCTATAATCTCGCTAAATACCTGTCTTTTTGTTTTTATTAAAATTTTTTTGAGTTTGCTCAAGGAATAGGCACCGACTCTAAAACTTTTTCTATAATCTCATCACTCTTTATATTCTCGGCTTCCGCTTCATAACTTAAAATTATTCTATGCCTAAGAGTGCTTTTTGCCATTATAGCCACATCTACCGGCGTTACGTAATCTCTGTTTTTCATATAAGCCAAAGCTTTGGAAGCTTTATACAAATCTATCGTTCCTCTCGGACTCGCTCCATATTGAATATAATCTTTCATCTCTTCTAGGCCGTAATTTTCCGGCTCTCTTGTGGCAAAAACGATATCTACAATAAAATTTTCAACTTCAGGATCGATATAGACCTTTTTTACCTCCTCTTTTAGCATAAAAAGCTGCTCTTTGTTGGCCACCGTCTTTATATTTTCGCTCTCTCCGTCATTTGCGATTCTTCTTGCTATCTCAACCTCTTCCTCTTTGGAGTTGTATCCCACTATCAGCTTTAGCATAAATCTATCAAGCTGGGCTTCTGGAAGATTATAGGCTCCCTCCTGCTCTACCGGATTTTGCGTAGCAAGAGTTAAAAAGGGGCGCTCTATTTTAAAACTCTCCTCTCCTATTGTAACCTGCCTCTCTTGCATTACCTCCAAAAGAGCGCTTTGAACTTTTGCCGGAGCTCTGTTTATCTCGTCGGCTAAAAGAAGATTTGTAAAAACGGGACCCTTTTTTATCTTAAATTCGTTATTTTTAGGGTCATATATTTCGGTTCCTATAATATCGCTTGGGAGAAGATCTGGAGTAAACTGAACTCTTTTAAAAGTAAGCCCCAAAGCTTTGGATAGGGCATTTACGGTAGTTGTTTTTGCAAGTCCGGGTACACCTTCCAAAAGAACGTGCCCTTCGCAAAGAAGGCCTATTAAAAGGCCATCTATCATCTGATCTTGGCCTACTATGACCTTTTTTACTTCGCTTTTTATAGCCTCTATAATCTCTCTCATAAGTTTTCGCCCGCAAAATGAACAAGAGCGCTACCCCATGTAAGCCCGCCTCCGAAAGTGTCAAGAAGCATCAAATCGCCCTTTTTAAGCTTTCCGCTCTCATACCAGTCATTCATTGCCATAGGAATGGAAGCCGCGGAGGTATTGCCGTATTTTGCGACTGTCAAAACGGTTTTCTCTTTTGGAAAATTCATTTTACTTCTAACGGCCTCTATAATTCTGTAATTTGCCTGATGAGGAATGAAATAGTCTATATCTTCACTGCTTAAATTATTTTCTTTCATTATCTCTAAAACATCGTTTGTCAAAGTCTTTACAGCAAGCTTAAAGGTTTCATTCCCTTTCATTTTGATATAGTTTAACCTGTTTTCCAAAACCTCTTTTGAGCATGGATTTTTAGAGCCGCATCCCGGAGTTATAAGAAAATCCTGATATGTTCCGTCAGATGATATCTTAACATCTATTATGGCTTCCTCTTTTTTATCAGTAGAGCTTATAACAGCCGCTCCCGCCCCGTCTCCAAACAAAACGCATGTGGTTCTGTCGGTATAATCTACAATACTGCTTAACTTCTCGGCTCCCACAATCAAAACATTTTTAAACATTTTTGATTCTATGAAAGATTTTGCGATAGCCAAAGCATAAACAAAACCGCTGCAAGCTGCGCTTATATCAAAAGAGGGAATGTTTTTAATTCCTATTTTATCCGCTACAAGACACGCGGTAGAGGGCATACAAAGATAATCGGGACTTATGGTGGCGCAAATTAAAGCATCTATTTGGCTTTTATCTAAACCGGATCTAACAATCGCCGCCTCGCAGGCTTTTGCCGCAAGATCGCTTGTGCTTTCATTATCGGCCGCTATGTGTCTTTTCTCTATGCCGGTTCTTTTTTTTATCCACTCATCACTCGTATCAACCATTTTTTCAAAATCTTTATTGGTCAACACCTTTTTGGGCACGTAAGCTCCGATAGATTTTAGGGCCGCAAACAATATGGATCCTTTCTATTTCTTTTTTAAAGAGGCCAGCTTCTCTTCTATATCTTTATTGACATCGGAATCTACAAAATTGATAGCTTGAAAAATAGCATTTTTTATAGCTTTGGAATTGCTTTTTCCATGGCTTATGATAGTGCATCCCTTAACTCCAAGCAAAGGAGCGCCTCCATATTCGGCATAATCTACCTGTTTTTTCAAAACTCTAAAAACTCTTCTCATCAAAATGGCTCCGGCTATGGCTATCGGAGACTTTTTGACATTATTTTTTATCATTTTGGTAATAGAATCGGCAACGCCCTCGCTTGTTTTTAGCAAAATATTTCCCACAAAACCATCGCATACAATCACATCGACACTTCCGTCGAAAATATTATTCCCCTCTACGTTACCGATAAAGTGATTATGCCCTTCAAGAAGTTTATAAGCGCTTTTTGTAACTTCGTTTCCTTTTGATTTCTCTTCGCCGTTTGATAAGAGTCCGACTTTTGGATGCTTGATTTTTAAAATATCCTGAGCGTAAGACTCTCCCATAATGGCAAACTCAAACAGATGCTCCGCCTTACAATCTACATTTGCTCCCACATCCAAAACAAGGCTTCTTCCCCCAACAGCCGTAGGCATCAAAGTTGCTATCGCAGGTCTTGAAACCCCCTTAATTCTCCCAAGCCTAAGAGTGGAGAGACTCATAGTAGCCCCGCTATGCCCGGCTGATACAACCGCATCGGCTTTTTTATTTCTAACAAGCTCTATGGCTTTATAGATAGAGCTCTCTTTCCTTTTTAAAGCATCAGTTGCGCTCTCGTCCATACCGAACACATCATCGCACTCTACAATTTCAATATTTTTTTTAAATTTGGGAGGAATTTTGGGAAGAATTTCTGCAGATTTTCCAACAAGGATAGCTTTGAAATTTCTCTCTTTCAAAGCCTTTATAGTTCCTTCGATAATGGGAGCGGCGCCGTAATCGCCGCCTAAAGCGTCAATTGCTACTCTTCTCATTATTTGGAATTATACTCTCCGGTATACTTATTGACTCTATGAGGCATTCTCCATGTCCCGTCGCTATCTTTCACCGGTCTTGGCAAAGTTACTTTATAATGAGTTCTTCTCTTTGCCGCTCTTGTTTTGCTAACTCGTCTCTTTGGTACTGCCATTTTTATTCTCCTTCTCTTTTTCTTTGCACTCTTTGCAGTAGTGGTAATCGCTTTTAAAAGACTCTATTTCGCTCTCTATTATCTCGTCAAAATCGATAGTTGAGTCTATGCACTCTATCGTTTCGAAAAAATCCTCTTTATCGCTTGTTATACCCTCCACTATCTTTAAGCTTATCTTCTCTTTGAATGGAAGATCGAAATCTTTTGCGCAACGATCGCAGATATGAGAAATCGTTCCGCTAAAATCTCCTTCGCATCTTATAGTGTGAGGATCTATTTTTTTGAAAAATCCGTTAAATTTTAGATTTTCTTTTAAATATTCTAATTTAGAACCTTTATAGGAAACCTTTTTGAACTCTATTTTCATCTATCTCTTTAAAGAATTTCTATTTTGCTAAAAAAGAAAGCTATCTCTCTTTTTGCATTTTCCAAAGAATCGCTTCCATGAACGGCGTTTGCTTCTATGCTTTCGGCAAAATCCGCTCTAATGGTTCCCGGCGCAGCCTCTTTGGGATTTGTAGCTCCCATAAGCTCTCTGTTTTTAGCTACTGCATTTTCTCCCTCAAGAACCATAACTACAACAGGTCCGCTTGTCATATACTCTACAAGGTCATTGAAAAAAGGTCTCTCTTTGTGAACTTCATAAAACTCGGCAGCCATCTCTTTTGTAAGCTTTATCTTCTTCATAGCTGCTATTCTAAGAGAGTTGGATTCGAATCTATCGATGATTTTTCCTATAACGCCTTTGCTAACGGCGTCTGGTTTAATAATGGAGAGTGTCTGTTCCATAAAATTTTGCTCCTAACTCTATTGTAAAATCATAATTAAGGGAGGAATTATAGCAGATATTTTCTATATTGAAGATAAAATTTATGAAGCTTTTTTAAAAAAGAGAAGAGGTTTATCCTCTCCTCTTTTAAATTATTCTACTACAGGAGTTCCAGGCTCGCCTCTGTCCTCTTTGCAAGTTTGTCCCTCTTTGCACTCGTCCCAAACTATACACCCCTCAGTTGGACAAGCTTCCGCACATGCAGGCTCATCATGATAGCCTACGCACTCTACGCATTTATCAGGATAAACGTAATAGATCTCCTCGCCTGTTGGGTTATCCTCATCATCAACGATAGCCTCTACAGGACACTCATCTATACATGCTCCGCAGTTTATGCAAATATCGGTTATTTTTACCGCCATATTATCTCCTTTGATTAGAATTTATTATTACAGTTAAGAATATAACAAAATAAAAATAAAACGGATATTAAAATTTTTACAATATCTATTTTATTTTAAAAAACGGGAACAATCTATACTTATAAATTAAAATAATCCCTGATCTCATCAACCTTATCTGTCTTCTCCCATGTAAACTCTTCAAGCTCTCTTCCAAAATGACCATATGCAGCGGTTTTTCTAAAAATAGGTCTAAGCAAATTCAAACTCTCTATGATTCCTCTTGGAGTTAATCTAAAAATAGCTTTTACGGCATCCTCTATTTTGCTCTCGTCAACCTTTGAGGTTTGATGAGTGTTTACAAATATCGAAACCGGCTCCACTACGCCTATGGCATAAGCTAATTGAACGGTAGCTTTATCGCAAATCCCGCTTGCAACAAGATTTTTTGCTATATATCTTGCCATATAGGCGCCGCTTCTATCAACTTTTGTAGGATCTTTTCCGCTAAAAGCTCCTCCTCCGTGAGGACAGCTTCCGCCATATGTATCTACAATGATTTTTCTTCCGGTAAGTCCGGCATCTCCCTGAGGACCTCCTATTACAAATCTGCCTGTTGGATTTATATGATATTTGATATTGGAGCTGTCTATATTATCCGGAATACATTTTAAAACTATCTCCTCTATTACGGCATCTTTTAATTTATTGTAAGGAACATCCGGAGAGTGCTGAGTAGATATCACTATCGTATCGATAGCTTTAGGAACTCCGTCTTCATATCTTACAGTAACCTGAGCCTTTCCATCCGGTCTTAAAAAGGGCAAAACACCGCTTTTTCTCGCTTTTGCAAGATTTAATGTAAGCTGATGCGCCAAATATATTGGAAGAGGCATCAAAACATCTGTCTCCCTGCACGCATAGCCAAACATAAGCCCCTGATCTCCGGCTCCTATCTCTCCTCCC
>JALVCR010000291.1 GCA_027009865.1 Campylobacterales bacterium | reverse complement strand
AAAGATAAAATATCAAAAGGCTCCATAATCGTAGCTATCGTAGAAGCGTCCGTTCCAATAAGCATCGTTCCAGAGAGCTCTATTGTTACTGAAACCATAATGGGGATTTTTCTGTTAAGCTCTTTTGCTATGTCGCTGCAGGCGTGAAGAGCCGCTTTTATCTGCAAAGGATCTTGACAAGTCTCAAGCAAAAAGAGATCGCATCCCCCCTCTATCACTCCTTTTGCAGCTATTTTATACCCTTCATACATCTCGTCATACTCTATATGGCCTAAAGATGGAAGCTTTGTTCCAGGCCCAAGGGATGCTGCCGCAAATCTTGGCTTCTCTTTGGTTGAAAACTCTTTGCAAACCTCTTTTACAAGTTTAGCCCCCGCATAAGCTAACTCATAAGTTCTATTGGCTATTTCGTAATCTTCCAAAACCCACGGCAGGGCTCCAAAAGTGTTTGTTTTTATAATATCTGCTCCAGCTAATGCATAAGCTCTATGGATTCTTTTTATCTCTTCTTTGTAATTTACATTTAAAAGCTCGTTGCATCCCGCTTTGCCTTCCCAAATTTCGGGAGGAATTTTTAGATTTTGAATCTGGGTTCCCATCGCCCCGTCTATTATCAAAACCCTCTCTTTGATAAGCTCTTCTATTTTACTCATTTATCAAAAATCCTTTTTCTTTTTGGAGTGATTTTATCTATTTTTGGTTACAATTTGCAAGAAAAGGAGAGAAGTTGAAAGAAGATTTCAAAAGTTTAGTTATTCTCTTATTAGCTATCCTGTTTTATAGAGTTTATATCCTTTACAACTTTTTGTATGATTTCTATTTTGACGAGGCTTACTATTGGTTTTGGTCTAAGCATTTTGATTTTGGATACTACTCAAAACCTCCTATGATAGCTTGGGTTATTAAACTGTTTACATCTGTTTGCGGCGATAGCGAGTTTTGCATAAAACTTCCCTCTGCAATTTTATATTTTCTAAGCTCGGTTTTTATATATTTTAGCGCGGTTAATCTGTATGATAGAAGAGTTGCTTTTTTTGCTTCTTTAATATTTTTCACTCTCCCTTCAGTGTTTTTATCAAGTATCATAATAGCTACAGACAGCGTATTTTTGTTTTTCTGGTCTTTGGCTTTGTATCTTTTTATAAAAGTTTTGAAAAAAGATAGAGCCTATCTTTGGGTTTTGCTTGGAGTTAGTATCGGTTTTGGGCTTCTTAGCAAATATACCATGATCTTTTTTCCGATAGGAGCTTTAATATATTTAGCATTTAAGAGAAGGGATATTTTTAGAAATAAAAATTTTTATATCTCTTCTGTTTTGGCTTTCTTAATATTTCTTCCAAATTTATGGTGGAATTTCAAACACGGCTTTATTACTTTTCTTCATACCAAAGATAATGCCGATATACACGGAAATCTTTTTCATTTAAACACTCTTTTTGAATTTTGGGGCTCTCAATTTGGAGTTTTTGGAGCGGTTTTTTTTCCCGTTTTGCTATATTTGCTGTTTTGGTTTAAGAGATTTTATAAAGATGGCAGATATTTTCTGCTTTTTTGGTTTACAGCTCCTCTGTTTTTTACAATCTCTCTTCTATCTTATATCTCAAGAGCCCATGCAAACTGGAGCGCTCCCGTTTTTGTGGGCGCGTCAATTCTTGTCAGCTGGTTTTTAGTAGATAGAAATTATAAAAAGCTTTTGTACTTTGGAATAGCTTTAAATATTTTGCTTGGAGTTTCTGTTTATCATTTTGATTTTTTTATAAAGAAAGCAAACCTTACTCTAAATTCAAAAAATGATCCATATAAAAAGGTAAGAGGCTGGGAAAAAACGGCTTTAATGATTCAAAACGTTATAAAAAATTATGATTTAAATTTGATATTTGACAATAGAATGGATATGAGCGAAATGGTATATTATCTAAAACCAAATCCCATGAATGCTTTTTTTTGGAATCCCTCCAAAAAAATAGAAAACTATTTTGCAATGATAGATGATCTAAACTCCCACAAGGGAGAAAATTTTATATTTGTCAGCTCCAAAAAGAGAGATAATTTGAAAAACTATTTTAAAGAAGTGAAATTTCTAAAAAAGGTTGAGTATAAAATTCATAAAGATTATATAAGAGTTTATTATATATATCTTGTTAGGGGATTTAAAGGATATTGATGAGAATTTTAACTCTTTTGGCTTTGTTTTATCTGTCTTTCTTTTACAATTTGGGAAGCGTTCCTCTTTTTAATCTTGATGAGGGGGCTTTTGGCGAAGCTGTGAGGGAGATGTTAAAAAGCGGCGATTTTATCACTACCTATCTTGGAGAGGAGCTTAGGTTTGATAAGCCGATACTTATCTATTGGCTTGAGGCTTTGAGCGTTAAAATTTTCGGTCTAAACGAGTTTGCTCTTCGTCTCCCTTCCGCTATAAGCGCTTTTTTATGGGGATTTTGCATATATTTTTTTACAAAAAGAGAGTTTGATGACAAAAAAGCCTTTTGGGCGGCTTTGTTTTTTGCTTCCTCTCTTCAGATATCCATTATAGCTAAAGCTGCGATTGCGGATTCTCTTTTGAATCTCTTTATTGCTTTGAGTATGTTTTATACATGGAAATATTTTCAAAAAAGAAGCAGTAAAGATTTATATTTGGTATTTTTATTTACGGCTCTTGGTTTTTTGACAAAGGGGCCGGTTGCTGTTATGATACCTTTTGTGGTATCTTTTTTATATGCTCTTTATAAAAAAGAGTTTAAATTCTGGCTAAAGAGCATTTTTAATCTAAAAGGTATTTTAATCTTTTTGCTTGTTGCCACTCCTTGGTATATAGCCGAGTATATAGCTCAAGGAGAGGCTTTTATAGATGGACTTTTCTTAAAACATAACATAGAGAGATTCAAAAATGCTTTTGAGAGCCATTCGGGAGGATATTTTTATTATCTGTTTGTCTTGCTTATAGGGCTTTTGCCTTTTAGCTTAGTTATTTTAAAGGGACTCTTTAGTATAAAAAGAAGAGATTTGGATATTTTTCTTCTATTTTGGTTTCTGTTTGTTTTTATATTTTTTACTTTTTCCAAAACAAAGCTTCCCCATTACATTATTTACGGATATACGCCTCTTTTTATTTTTGCCTCTTTGATAGTTTGCAAATTTAAAAATAGGATGCTGGTTTTAATCTCCCCTATGATTTTATTGTTGGTTTTAGCCTTTTTGCCCGATATAGCAAATCTCTTTTTGGATAAAATCAAAGATGATTATGTTAGGGATTTGATTTTAAATTCAAAAGATATTTTTGGAGTCAGCTATAAAATAAAATTATTTATTATAATAGCTGCATTTTTGCCTCTGTTTTTCATAAAAATAAGAAAAGCTTTAATAGTTGAAGCCTTTTTGTTTTTATTTGCGATAAACGGCGTTTTAATACCATCTTACGCCGCTTTAGCAGAAGAGCCTATAAAGGAAGCTGGAATTTTTATAAAGAAAAATGATTTAAAAAATGTAATAATGTATAAAATAAATACCCCTACTATCATGATATATTCCAAGAGAATTTTAAAAAGAACTTCTCCAAAGAGGGGAGATTTTATTTTTACGAAAATCTCAAACCTCAAAGATTTCAAAAATTATAAAATTATTTTCAAAAAAAGAGCGGTGGCAATAGCAAAACTACCATGAGCCTCCGCCCCCTCCGCCAATTCCGCCTCCAACTCCCGAAAATCCGCCTCCTGCATCCATAGAACTGTCGCTTTGTGAAGTATCGCTGCTTATAAAAGCAAAATGGTCGCTTAAATAGTAAAAATCATTAAAATTTCCATGATACCAGTATGGATAGGAGGTATTTGAGATATCATAAAATTTTATCCAATGTTTTGTCAAATCAAACAGCACAGCGTAAGGGAGGAGTTTATCCAAAAAGAGGGGATCTTCTTTTAAAAATCTTTTAATTTCATCCTCTTTTACTCTTTTTATAAACTCTCTTAAGCCTTCTAAATGAAGATAAACTCTATAACCTTTCGGGGTATAATCTCCTATTTTTCGATAAAGTATCGAGATTGCCAAAACAGAGATAATAATAAAAGAAAGAGGCGTTAGGAAAATATATTTCCACTCATTTTTAAAAAGAGGAATAAATATAAAAAGGCTCATAGAAATAAAAGCTATTCCAAATATTTTCCCTGCCCAGTTTTTGGATTTTATTCCTATAACAAGTCCGGTTGAAATAAAGATTGCTATAAAAATGGAGGAGAATATTATATCTGTGGGCAAAATTATATAAGATATGAAACCTATTAATAAGGTTATCAAAAATGCTATCGATATGGTTTTTATTAGAAAAGAGATTCTTGTTTTTTTAGGATTTTCTTTAAAATATCCGTTTTTTACCGCCCATTCATACAATCTTTCATTGATATGGGAAAAACCATCTCTTATCTGTTTTGAGGTGTATGGATCTTTTTTTAAAATGAAAGTATCGGAATTTTTAAATAGAATATGCTCCATTAAATATTTTTCATCTTCACTTAAATCTTTTGTCGGTTTATCGGTTTTTTTAAAAGTTGCAATAGTCTTTGTCGTATTGAAAGAAAAGCCCTTCTTTTCAGGCTGAAAAATCTCCAAATATCCCTTTTGGGCAAGCTCTATGACAGCAGCAGAGAAATCTTTGGTATCGGCAAACTTATCCAAAATAAGCCCCGATTGCAAAACGTCCAAATTTTTTGGAGGCTCATACATCACCGCAATTGATCTTTTTTTAAAGGAATGTTTTGAATACTCTTTGTATAAAAATCCTAAAAACAAAAAGATTATCGGAAATTGAATATAGGCTAAGATATAATCTTTCAAAGAGGCTTTTTGATTCTCCTCTCCCGATTGCTCTAAAAGACCTCTTTTAAAAACTATTTCAAATGTTATGCCCTCTCTTGGATTTAACCTATCTATTTTTGCCTCTATCTCTCTATCATTTATCCATTTAAACGAGGATATAAGCTCTTTTGAAGAGTATCTTCCTTTAAACAGTTTAAATTTTATATTGTTTCTATTCAAAGGGGAGGGGAGAGAGATGGAGATTAAAATATTTTTTATAGGAACTCTCCAGCCTGTGCCTATTGCGTTATATCTGATAGCATCGTTTATTTTATCTTTATATAAAACGGCTCTTTTTATTTTATACGATATTTCATATAGATGTTTTCCGGTAAAAGTTCTGTTTGGATCTCCTATTTTTAATCTTATAAACTTTTTTTGGTTAATTGATTCATAAATCTTTTTCCATTTTATCTCTTTGTTATCCATAAAAATTTTAAAATCTGAAATTCCTATATCTTTGGGGATAAAATCTGTTTTCATAAGATAGGGAATATCTCTGTAGATTCCGTGATGCGGAGTATTTTGAAAGTTGTATAAAATCCTCTCTTTTACTTCTAAAGAGCCTGATTTTAAAATATTTACATAAACTTCATATTTATCTATGCTTTCCGCAAAGAGAGAGAAAGAGAGTAAAATAAAAAGAATAAACTTTTTCATAAATCTATCTTTGGCATCTCTCTTGCTTTTTCATCTTCGAGTTCAAAATACTCTCTTGGAGTAAAATTAAATTTTTTTGCTATTATCAAATCTGGAAAACTTTCAATTTTGGCATTATAATCTCTAACTACAGCGTTATAATATCTTCTTGCATTTTGCAAAGCCTCTTCTATATTTGAGAGTTCTTCTTGAAGTTTTAAAAATGTCGTATTGGCTTTCAAATCGGGATATGCTTCTGCAAGAGCAAAAATTTTGCCAAGAGCTTGAGATATCATATTTTCAGCTTCCGCCCTCTCTTTGAGAGTTGATGCTTTTTGACTTATAGCTCTTGCTTTTATAACATCCTCAAGAGTGGATTTTTCATATTTTGTATATCCCTTTACCGTATTTACTAAAGCTGGAATTAGATCGCTTCTTCTTTTAAGCTGCACGTCTATATCAGACCAAGCTGCGTCTATCTTTGCTTTCAAAGAGACAAAACCGTTATAAATAGATATAAAATATAAAACTGTTAAAACTATAATGCCCAAAATTATATACAGCGCCATATCTTTATCCTTTTAAAATAATTTAAAACCAAGGCTTATTTATTATACATCTAAAAAGGGCTTTTATTTGATTTAATATCGGATTTTGGAAGAATTTATGAAAGGGGCAATCCCCAAAAGGGGATTGATTTGATTATTAGTTATTAGTATGATACGTGAAGAGCTTTTAAAGTCTCTATAGTTAAAGCTCCAGATGGAAGACCTTTTGCTCTTTGGAATTTTTTAACAGCTGCTCTTGTTAAAGGTCCATAAACTCCATCTATTGGTCCCGGATTAAATCCTGCTTTCTTTAGTGCTATTTGAAGCTCTCTTATGGTTTCTGGATTCATATTTGTTTTACAAAGTATAGGTTTCCATACAAGTTTTGCTTCAGATACTTTAATTCTTTTGGTAACCGTCGTATAAACTGGAGGAATAGGTATCCTTTTAACTTGAGGAGGAGTTACCATCTTTTTAACTCTTATAGTTTTATACACGGCTGGAATTACTACCTTTTTAGTTTGAGCTGGTTTTACCAAAACTCTCTTTGTTATAGTTTTATATACAGGCGGAACCTCTATCTCTTTTGTTTGAGGAGGTTTTACCATAACTCTTTTTGTTATAGTTTTATATTTAGCAGGCACTTTTACAAGACACATAATTTCGCCCGTAATCTCATTAACTTTTGTAATAGGTCCTGTCCCTTTTTTCCACTCTGTATGAGCTGGAGATACTAAAACTTTCTCTGTAACAGTTTTATAAACTGCAGGAATGGTAATAAGTTTTTTGCCCGGTCCTTTTACCATTACTCTTTCGGTAACTGTTTTATATACAGGCGGAATAGTAATTAATTTCTCTCCTGCTTCTTTGACTAAAACTTTCTCCGTTACCCACTCATATTTTGCAGGAATAGTAACTACCTTTTCTCCTCCCTCTTTTACCAAAACTTTTTCTGTAACCGTTTTATATTTTGGAGGAGTTAAAACTCTTGCATAACACTCTCCCGGTTTTGCATTTGGAGGGAAAAGATCGCATTTATATACAGGAGGGCATTTTGCGTTTGCGGCTTTTTGAGCTTCTTGTTTTGTTAATTCTAGATTTTGTCTAAGTTTGGATATCTCTTCCTCTTTTTGCTTTAAAGCAACCTCTTTTTCGCTAAGTTCACTTTTTCTCTCCATTGCAAGTTTAGCGCACTCTTGCAGTGTCTTACACTCTGTTGCCCCTGTTACTTCACCGCTTTTTTGAGCACAACCGCTTAAAAACAGCATTGCTGCAGCAGCACAGGCCGAGATAATGGAAATCTTTCTCATAACATTCTCCTTTTTTTGACTTTGAAATTACACATTTTAGATATCAACATATCTAATCCTGAAAATTATAATATAATTTACCTTTCCGTATTATTAAAAGGTTATAGTAATTTATATATTAAAAGGTAAATATAAAATAAATTTTATCATTTAATAGTATATATCTTTTATAGTTTTTTATTTCGCACATTCTCGCTTATTATTATATATAATTATGTTTAAAAACCCCTAACAAAAAGGATTTTTCTTGAAAAGATTAAAAAATGTATCTTCATTTATAGTTATGCAGATAGTAAAAGAGGCAGCAAAATTTAAAGACGCTATACATTTTGAAGTGGGGCAGCCCGATTTACATCCCCCTTTAGGGGTCAAGAAAAAGCTTTTGGAAGCGGTAGATAAAGATAGATATTCATATACTGAGAGTTTAGGGCTTTTAAAACTAAGAGAAAAAATAAAGGAGCATTATAAAACTATTTACAATATCAAAATTTCTGAGAAGAATATTTTAATTACGCCCGGAACGAGCGGAGCTTTCTTGGTTGCATACTCTCTTTGCCTTGATTATAAAGAAAATTTAGGTTTTAGCGATCCGGGATATCCTTGCTATAAAAATTTCTCATATCTTTTAGATATTAATCCTATTTTTATAAAAGTTTTTAAAGAGAGCAATTATCAAATAACAAAAGATCATATAAAAAATATTCCTTTAAAAGCTCTTGAGATATCAAATCCGGCAAACCCTACAGGAAATGTTTATGAAAAGGAAAATTTAAAAGAGCTTATAGGGTATTGCAATGAAAAAGGGATATATTTTATTTCCGATGAGCTTTACCACGGTTTAACGTATGAAAAGAGAGCTTATAGCGCTTTGGAGTTTAGCGACGAAGTATTTGTAATAAATGGTTTTTCAAAATATTTTTGCATGCCGGGATTTAGGGTAGGGTGGATTATTGTTCCAGACAGGTTTGTAAAAAAAGCTGAAGAGATAGCCCAAAATCTCTTTATCTCAGCTCCAACTCTCTCTCAATATGCTGCTTTGGGAGCTTTTGATTATGAATATTTAAGCAAAGTTAGAGATATTTTCAAACAAAGAAGAGATTTTTTGTATAAGAATTTAAAAAATATTTTCTATATTCCTTCAATTCCAAATGGAGCTTTCTATATATGGGCTGATATATCAAAATATTCAGATAACTCTCTTCTTTTTTGCAGGGAGCTTTTGGATAAAACCCATGTAGCCGTAACGCCGGGAGTAGATTTTGGAAACAACAAAACCAATAAATTTATAAGACTCGCTTATACAATAGATATTGAAAAGATGGAAGAAGGGGTAGAGAGAATTAAAAAATTTTTGCTTTAAAATTTTTTTGTGTAAGAGATAGAAAAGATTCTATTTGACGTATTGAAACCCAAATACTCTTTAAAATATTTTTTTTTAAAAGAGAGATTCAAATTCTTATATCCAAAAGATAGAGTAAATATCTTTTTTACTCTATCTTGTGTATTATAGACGCTGTGTCCATTATCTTTTATATATTCAATCAATTCTCCCCCTTCAAATTCAAAAGAGAAATAAAATTTTTTATAAAAAATAGTATTTTTAAATCCGGCGGCTAAAAAATTATCTTTGTATTTGATAAAATCGATAAAAAATCTAAAATAATTTAAAATATTATCTTTTATAAACTCATAATTTTCAAAATAGGGGCTAAATTGAAAAATATATCTATTTTTTGAGAAAGTGTAAAAAAATTGCGTTGCTATTTTATTTGTTTGTAGATTTTTTGAAATTTCAGCTATCAAAATCATTTCATTTTCATAATTCTTGATATCTATAAAATGAATTCCATATTTCATATTTTTATTTTTCAATAAAAGCGTATAATCGTTTTGATAAAATTTACCAAATTTTTCTTTAAATTCTCCCGCTGTTTTTGAAAAGCTAAATTCAAAGTTTTTATTTGAATATAAAAACCCACTTAGTTTTGAACTCTTTATAAAAGATTTTTTCTCATAATTTTTAAAAACTGCAAATGGAACTATTTTTGTATCGCAGAAAAGAAGACTTCCTATTAAAAAGAAACTAATTCTCTTCACTTTTTATCTTTAATAAAAAATCTTTAAATTTTAAAGAGACGAAACCTTTATTAAATGCTCCTAAAGCAACTTCCCCTTTTTCTGAAGATATTTTCAGATAACTAAATTTATAACATACGGGATATTTATATTTATTTTTACTAAATGATGACAAAAACTCTATAAACGTCTGTTTTATTTTTCCGCACAAAAGATACAAAGGCAGATAGTCTTGATATTTTATATCCTGTTTATTTACAAGAGGAATTTTTGCAGCTAAAATAAAAAACCATTTTAGAAAACTATTCCTTTTTCCTTCATAATTATAAAAATAGAATAGATAATTGGAAGTATAAAAATAGAGTCTGTTTTTATCCTCATCCTCGAAATAAAACTCTCCTGTATCGTTCATTTTGACTGTTATTGTAAAATCCTTTAACTTTTTATTATTTTTAAATATTTCATATGTAAATCTGTCTCCTATAATAAAAGTAAATCTTGAAATCATACTTTTATCTGCTATAACATTTTCTATCTCTTCTCCTTTTTTTGGAAGAGAATTAAAAAGAAGTCTATTTTCTTTATAATATTTCTCAAAAACAAAATATTTGGTAAAACTTCCTAAAATGCCGTAATATTGAACCTGTATATGGATATGAGGCTCGGGCGAGTATCCGCTGTTTCCGCATTTTGCCAAAATGGAATTTACATATACATAATCTCCAACTTTTACATTTAAAGAATATTGCATAAGGTGGCTTATCTCTACAAAAAAGCCCTGATCGGCTTTAATTATGATGTAATTTCCCCAATTATTTACTCTATCGACTACTCCTATCGGATTATCTTTTAGATCATGTCTGCAATCTATTACGTAACCGTTTACCGGAGATAATATCGATTCTCCAAAAGCATAATAATCAGATAACTCCAACCCATCTCCCCTATAGCTTTTTTTATCTTTTGTTATAACAAAATCGTATGCGTATTTGTAATCTCCCTTATGAGTCCATTCATCGTCAAATGCTTGATATACGCTCCATTTTCCACTAAAGGGAGGGGATATTTTAACCAGATCGTTTCCAAATCTAAATATATGGCTCAAATATGAAGAGAGAGATTTCTCTGGAGTCTCTTTTATGTAATAATTAAACTCTTTATATCCGATTAGATATAAAATAAACACAAAAGCAATAACCACCATATTAAAAGGAAGCGTATATACCGGAATATGATAAAAACTAAACAGGGTATGAATGGCATCCTCTATTACCACGCTTAAAGATACTCCAATTAAAGCTATTAGAAAATTTCTAATGGTGGGAAGCAGAAAAATGCCTCCTAAAGCTATCGCTACTAAAATATAATTAAAAGAGTATATATCGTTTAAAGCTTTTATAAAAGAACCTATTAAAAATGAGTGCAAAAAGACTCCAAAATAAAATCCTATTATGGAGAGAACAAACATTATTCTTGAAAAATATAATATTATAAATACAATAATTAACCCCATAACAGCGCTTGGGATAAAAAATATTGTTCCAAGAGCCTTTAAATAAGAACTTAAGAAAAGAGGCAAATTTATATCAAAAAGAGTGTGGCTGCTTTTTGTAAAAAAATCTCTATAGCTTATAGAAGCCAAATAGGAAATGATTGTAATAATGGAAAAAGGCAAAGAGAGTATGGGAACCCTGTATGTCCAAAAGAGTCTGTTTAAAACAAATGAAAAGACAAAAGTAAAAAAGGATAAAATTATTGTTAAAAATATACTAATTAAAGTCGGGGAAAAAATATAGCCTATTCCCATTCCAACAAGCAGGGAATTATAAAGATAAAATCCTTTATTTAGATACTCTTCTCTTAAACTTATAAATTCAGCAAAAGCTATTGTTGCAACTACGGAAATTAATCCCGATATCGCAACTGACGGATTTAAAAAAGTAGCAAGGAGCAAAATAGCTCCCGCATAAGGATTATTTATAAATAAAAGAGCACTGTATGGCTTTAGGAATATTTTTGCAAGCATTAAAGCTCTTTTGGCATTCTCTCTTTGAAATTAACCGTTTGTAAGTCATCTTCCTCTTTTATTATATGAACGTTTGAATTTTTATCAATCAAAACCGCTGCCGGTTTGTATCTGATAAACTGCATAGCTTGAGTGTAGTTGTAAGCTCCAACCGGAGAGATTGTAAGAACGCTTCCTCTCTCTAAAGAGGGAAGCATAATATTCTCTTCTATCACATCTATATTCATACAAAGAGGGCCATTTAGCATAGAAGGCTCATTTAATCCCTCATAATGTTTATCAAGTTCTATATTAAAGTTATACCAAGTAGATGTATATAAAAGATTAACTCCCGCATCCAAAATATACCCTTTCCTTCCGTCAGGAAATCTTTTGTAACCTACTACCGTTGTTAGAAGATATCCGGCCTCGTCTATTAAGTGTCTTCCTGTCTCAAGATATAAAAGGGGAAGTTTATCGCTTTTATTTTTTTCGTAAATAGCATTTGTTATTGCATTTGCATAATCATCAGCTGTGGGGACTATGACTTCTGGGGGCTGATATATCCCTTTTAGCCTGTTTTTAGAGGCAAATCCTCCTCCCAAATCTATATATTCTATCTCATATCCGAAATCCTCTTCTATTTGATTTTTCAAATCCATAAGCTTTAAAGTCGCTTCTCTATAAGCATTTGCGTCAAGCATAAAGGTGCCAATATGAGTATGAAGCCCTGTTAAAACGAGTTTTCCCTCTTTATGTATTCTTTTTACCGCTTCATAAGCTTCGCCATTTTCAAAATTAAACCCGAATCTGCTCCATTGAGGATATATTCCGGTATCCATATTGACTCTTATTGCAACGGGAATTTTTATATCAAGCTCGTCGGCTATCTCTTCAAGGTCATTTATTTCAAAGAGATGGTCTATATGAATTTTAGCTTTCTCTTTTACCGCTGTTTTTAAATGCTCTTTTGGTTTATATGGACCGTTGAAGATAATATCTTTTCCTTCAACTCCTAATGCTCTTGCTTTTTGATACTCAAATTCACTGACAACTTCAGCAATAGATCCTAAATTATGAAAAATTTTACAAATCGCATTTAGATAATTTGTTTTATAACTCCATCCAAATTTAACATTTGGATATCTTGAACTAAAAGCTTCATAAAGTTTTTTATATTTCTCTTCTATCGCTTTTTGGGAAAATACAAAAAGAGGAGAGCCGTAATTTTCGGTTAGTTTGTGAACATCCACTCCGTCTATTGAATTTCTTATTTTTTGAGTTTTTAAAGGAGAGCCGTATTTGCTCGCCATTGTAAAATCTACTCTGTTTATTGTGGGTTTTTCATACTTTTTCATTTTACAATTCCTTGTTTGTTACTAATTTTTTAAATTTATCAAAATCTACTATTGTTTCATCTGTAAATCTTACATAAAGTTTCCCGGTAGGATAGTCTAAATTGCTATTGACTTTCTCTCCCGTCATCAGTTTAACCACCATTTTTGGAAGATTGACTCCAACCCCCGTGGCAAAATATATCCAGGCTGGAAATCTTGGATTTATCTCTATTACATTTATATTTTCTCCCTCAGCCATGCACTCAAGCTCAAAAGGTCCTCTCCAGCCTGTCATCTCTACAAATTTCTTAGCCGTCTTTAAAAGATTTTCATTCTCTATAGTAATAGCCGTCCATACTTTGCCAAGAGTGGTGGTAGTGAGTTTTTTTATAACTATTGCTCCCTTTAGCTCTCCCTCTCCATCTCCAACTCCAACTAAATTTACTTCAACACCGCTTACCGTTTTTTGAATCAGGATCGGAAATCCCCATTCATTTGAAATTTTATAGAAAGCATCGCATGCAGAGTCAAAATTATAAACTTTATAAGCTTTGTAATAATTTCCTTTTACCATAAAAGGATAGCCTATTTTTTGGGCTACTTTTTGCATTTCGCTTATAGTGTTTACCACAAATGTTTCAGGATATTTCAAACCTATTTTTGGAGCTAAAGAGGAAAGAGAGCTTTTGTTTCTAAGCTCGAAATTTTTTTCTCTTGGAATAAAAAGTTTTATTCCAAGATCCTCTATCTCTTTTTGATATTTTACATAAAGCATAAGCTCAGCATCAAGATTTGGAATCAAAGCTTTGATATCCTCTTTTTTCTTTATCTCTAAAAGTCTGTTTTTAAGCTCTTCATATCCTAAAGAGGGATATGGCATAAGATAATTTTTTTTGGTTATTTCAAGATAATTTCCAGGCTCGTTTGCATCATAGCTTAACCCTATAACATCATATTCGTCTATAAGGCTCTTTGCCACTCCTATTCCGGGAGCTGGATTATCTGTCGCATTTAATCCGCTAACTGCTATTTTCATTATATCAATCCGTAAATTTTTAGTTTATTTAAAAAATCGCTGACATCTATATAGACTTCTTTTCTATCTTTGCCATATTCTCTGGCTATCTCTTCAATAATTGTATCTTTATCTTTTCCCTCTTTTAAAAAATTTATAATCTCTTTGGCTATATCATTTAATTGATAAGAGTTTCCGGTAGATGGATGAAAGGCTATATCGTTTTCATCTATGACAAGTTTTAAAAGTTCTTGCATATTAAACCTTTTTAATAATAATTTTTAATAAACCGAATTATAATGTTAATTTATTAAATTCAAATAAAGTTATTTAAAATTAATAGTGATATTTTATAAAAATATAGGTATGATTTTTATTCCCACCCAAACAGCAAGGAGAGTTTCTCTCTAACCTCTTTTTCCTCCCTTTTTGTTAAAGAGGTAGCGACTCCTTTTTTAAATAGGATTCTGTCAGCCGATACGATTCCTATTGCGTTGCAGACTATTTCGCTGGTTTTTACGAGATTGTCTCTTTTTTCTATTTTGACTCTGTAATCTCCGCCCAAAAGTCTTGAGGTTAGAGGAATGACGGTTACGTTATGATATAGATTCAGTTTTACAGCCAGATTTAAATTATTGTTTTGATAGATTAAAACGGGTCTTATTTTGGAGCTTTTATCGGGAGAGAGATCGGCAAAATAGATCTCTCCCTTTTTAAAAAGAGGCATAGAGGAGGTTTTGTCAAACTCTTTATTTAAAGCGTCAAGATAGGCTCTTTTTTGGGTATTTGGTCTGCATATAAATGTGCCGAGATTTCTTTTTAGCCACTCTTTATATTTTTCATCTTCTACGGAGTCTAAAATTTTTTGAAATATTTGAAGTTTACTCTCTTTAAATTGATTCATAGAAGAGATTATATCCAAATCTTTAAATAAAATGATACAATAAAACAAAAAGGATTTGGAATGGTCGGATACCTCTATGATCCTATTTTTACTCTTCATGAAACTGGAAATCATATAGAAAACAAAAACAGAGTGATTTTAATAGATGAAATGATAAAAAGCACCTTCTCTTTCTACCCTTTAGAGCTTAAAGCCCAAAGTAAAGAGGATTTATATAAAATTCATGATAAAAGCTATGTGGATTGGGTGGAGAAGGGGTATGAAAACGGCGTTAGGATGATACTAAACAGCGATACGATACTCTCTAAAAGAAGCTATGAAGTTGCCCTAAGCGCGGCTACTTGCACAAAAAGAGCAGTTGAAGCTTTCAAAAACAAAGAGATAAAAAGAGCCTTTTTAAATCTGCGCCCTCCAGGTCATCATGCAGAGAGAATGATGGGGCAGGGATTTTGCATATTTAATAATATTGCAATGATGGCTAAATATGCTCAGGATATGGGTTTTAAGAAAGTTATGATTATAGATTTTGACGTTCATCACGGAAACGGAACGCAGGATATTTTCTATAAAGATGATACGGTATTTTATTTTAGCACTCATGAAAAAAACAACTATCCCTATTTTACTGGAAGCGAAGATGAGATAGGAGAGGGAAAAGGAAAGGGCTTTAATCTAAATTGCCCCTATAAAGATGATATAGAAGATGATGAGTTTTTATCTCTTTACGATAGGCTTCCTAAAAATTTTGATTTTGATATACTGCTTGTTTCCGCGGGGTATGATTTGATGAAAGATGAGATGATTTCAAGCGCAAATATCACTTTTGAGGGGCTTTCAAAGCTTATAGAGAGGATCTTGGATTTTTCCAAAAACAAACCTGTCGCTTTTTTATTGGAAGGGGGTTACAATTTAGACTCTTTGGTAAAAAGCGTAGAGATTACTTTTGATTTATTGGATAGAAAATGAAAAATATTATATTTTTTGTCTTTATCTTTTTCCTTTACGGGTGCGGGGCTAAAAACGAGTGCCATCCAAAAATAGAAAAAGCCTCTTCATGGGTTAATCTGATGCCAAAAATCGGCTATAAATCTGCCTCTCCTTTGGTAACGATAAAAGCCTACATAAAAACAAAAAATTGCAAAAATTTAAAAGTTTTAACAGCTAAAGCAATGTTTAAAAATAGAGTATGCGAAATTAACAATATAGATTATGAAAAAAACAATCAAACATTAATTGTTACTTTAAGAGGGTGCAGATATGAAAAAGATGATAAAAAATTAAATTTAAAACTTATTTTTGTCGATAAGTATAAAAATAATCATCCAATTTTAGTTAGAAATTTAATAATTAGAAAAATATATTAAAGGGGAGCTTATGATTACAAGAATTTTACAAATAATTTTGATAGGGTTTTTTTTCATGTTTTTTAGTGGATGCGGAGGAGGAGAGAGCAATGGAGGGGGCGCAAGCGGTATCGTCTCAAAACCGGGAGATGTGGTATCTCTTACCAAAACCGCAACTTATGATGAAAAGACTATGGCACAAATTTTAAATGATATGCAAATATCCTCTCCGAAAGTTTTTGGAATAGAGACTTTTGTTTTGGTTTATAAAACGCTTGATAGATTTGGAAATTTAATAAACGCTTCGGGACTTTTGGTAATTCCTCTAAATTTATCATCTCCAACTCCGCTTGTAAGCGATCAGCACGGAACTATCTTTACAAACGAGGAAGCTCCATCAAAAAATCCTTTAAACGCTTCGGTTATACTCTTTAGCGCTCTTAGAGGTTATATTTTGGCAATGCCAGATTATATAGGATATGGAGCAAGCGGGAATATGCTTCATCCCTATCTTATAAAAGAGCCTTCGGCAAGAAGCGTAATAGATATGATAAAAGCGGTTAAAAACTATTGCAAATCAAATAATATTCCTCTAAGCGATAAACTGTTTTTATCAGGATACTCCGAAGGGGGATATGTTACAATGGCCGCTTTGGAAAAGATTCAAGATAGCTTTTCTGATGAGATTAAAGTTACCGCAGCGGCTCCAATGGCTGGCCCTTACGATTTAAAATCTACAGCGGATGTATATCTTTTTAGCGGAATGCTTAGCTACTCTCCGTTTGTCGCCTATTTGGTTTACGCTTACGATGAGTATTACGGATGGAATAGATTAAGAGATATTATTGCAGAACCTTATGCCGATAAATTGCCTTCTCTTTTTGATAAAACAAAAACTTCCAATGAAATTTTTAAAGAGCTTACAAATGTTACAAACGAGCTGTTTAGAGCCGATTTTTTAGCTTCATATTTCTCAGACGGAGAGGTAGAGCTAAAAAGGGCTCTTATTGAAAATTCAGTAGTAAACTGGTCTCCTAAAATGCCTCTTAAACTTATTCACTGTGATCATGATCCGATAGTTCCTTTTTTCAATTCAGAAACAGCATTTGAGAACTTTTTACAAAACGGGGCAAAGGATATAGAACTTGTTACTTTAAAGGGAGATGATCATATAGAGTGTGCAGGCCCTTCATATATGGAGGCAGCTTCTTTTTTCGATTCTTTCAGATAAAACGGAGAGTTTTTCTCTCCTCCTTTTAAATCATAACTTTTCTTAAATGATAATTTCAAAAAGCAGATATATAGTTGGTTTTCGGAAAAATTTTATATTTCTTCCGATAAAATTATATATATAAATTTTTTATTTTTAAAGAAAATATACAAAAGAGAGTTAAAAGTGAAAGTGGCTGTAGTAAGTGACGATCTTTATTACAAAAGAAGAATAAAATACTATTTTGAACAAAAAAATTTAAATATAGAAATTTTTAAAACAAATGATGAAATTCTTTTTAAGGAAAATATTTATGATTTTGATATTTTAGTTTTGGATATAGACTCTTCTTATGAAGATCGATTTGAAGTTTTAGAATATTTTGAGAAAAAACTTTTTAATATTCCTTCTTTAGTAATAAGCAACAAAAGAGATATATTTTATATCAAAAAAGCCTTTAAAATGGGAACATACGACTATATAAAAAAACCGTTTGAAATTGAAGAGTTAAATCTTAGAATTGAAAATATTTTAAGATGCATAAAATATCAAAAAGAGATTCAAATAAGCGATTCTATGAAGTATAATCTCTCAAAAAGAGAACTTTTATATAAAAATAGTAAAATATATCTTACCAAAAAACAAGATAAAATACTTTATTTTTTACTAAAAAACAGAGGAAAAATTGTTCCCCCCGACATTTTAGGAGAATTTGTATGGAATGAAGAAATTAAAAGTTTTAAAACAATTTCCAGTCATATAAGAGATATTCATAAAAAAATAGGTAAAAAAATTATAAAAAATATAAAAGGCATAGGCTATATAATAGAATAAATAGGATAAAATGGGTTAAAAAATTTTTCTACATTTTTTCTTAAAATTAGCTTCTTAAATAATAAAATTTTTATAGGATCTTTAAAAAATAAAATTAGAATTAAAAAAATTTTTAACAAGTTTAAAAAATAAATATTTTCTGCATAATTTCTGCACTTAATTATGTGATAATCCTTTTATAGGAAAGTAAAGATTACTTCTCCTCCCTAATTGAAACCATAAAATAAAAAGGAGTTAGAGATGGTAGCGGGAAAAAGATGGATGATTTCCACACTTGTTGCGATGATGGTTTCTTCAAGTGTAGCGGTGGCTGAAATTAGTTCTCTTTCGGAAAGCGACCTTGAAGGTGTTAGTGCTCAGGGAATTCAAAATATATACAATGGCGGAACCACGAATTCTCAATACAATAACAATGAGGCATTAGAGCTCAGAGGCAAATCTCAACAAAAAGCTCAAGGTATGGAAATTGTAAATAGCTCTTCTTCTGCAATAAACGCCAATCAAAACGTTGCAAGTTTGGTAAATGGAAGCGGAGAGCTTACTCAAAAAAATTGTCAGATAGCTAAAAATGGAAAAAATGCCGTTCAAAGCACTACAAATAAAAAGTCTCTAAGAGATCAGATAAATGATAACGGAGCAGTCAACTTAAGCGATAAAGCTCAAATGGAATCTTCAGCTTCCGTTATGGTAAATGCAGCTAAATCAGGAATCAATGAGGGACAAAATATTCTAACCGTAGATAAGTCCAAAAATCTTGTTTTAAGACAAAAAAATTCTCAACAAGCATCTAATACAAATGCTTTAGTTCAACATGTGGCAAGTGAAGATACAGTTATGAAACAAAGCAACAACAATGCGGCTGTCCAGCTAAACGGAGACGCTCAAAGCAAAGCAAGCGCTCTTTCAATAGATAATTCCGCATCTTCTGCTAAAAATACCGGGCAAAATATTCTATATGCTACTGATACTGAAAATCCTAAATTATGGCAAGAGAATATTCAAAATGCAAAACATGCAAAAACTATGTTAGAGCAAACCGTTACAAATGGAGAAAATACAAAAGAGCAAAAAAATAATAGCGCAGCTGTTCAGGCTAACGATAATGCTCAAAATAAAGCAAACGGACTTGCTATTACAAATACGGCATATTCAGCAGAAAATATAGGCCAAAATATTATGGATGCCAAAGATGTAACTGGCAACATAAAAATTTCCCAAAAAAATACTCAAAACGCTTATAACGGAGGCGGAAAATATGAGTATCAATATGTAGGAACCGCTAAAAAAGCGGTAAATGCTAAAAACAATAATGCAGCAGTTCAAGTAAACGGCGCTCAAAATGATATTTCTGGAATGGCTTTCACAAATACGGCAAACTCTGCTTTAAATATCGGACAAAATATAGCTTCTGTTGAAAATGCTGGCAATCTGAACTTTATTGATCAAACAAATGAACAAAAAGCTGTAAACAAATATACAGCTCCTCAAAAAATAGTAAATGGAAGCGCAGATAATGGACAAAATAATAATGGAGCTGTTCAAATAAATAATGCTCAAAAAAATCTTGCCTCTTTAGCTTCTCATAATAATGCAGATTCTGCAGTAAATAGCGGCGTAAACGTGCTTGATGTAAGCGGAAAACCGACAACTGCTTCTGTTCTTACTCAATCAAACATTCAAACCGCCGAAAATTGCGGAACTCATAATCAAGATGTAGTAAATAATGGCAATATAGAAAAACAAGCAAACAATAACGGAAAAGTGCAATTAATAGACGCGCAAACTGGAACTTCAAGCTTGATTTTGGGCAATACTGCAGGTAGTGCTGTAAACTATGGATTAAATATAGCCAATATCCAAACGGCTACAAATTGGAGCATTACTCAAACAGCCGTTCAAACCGCAAATAATTTCTAAAAAAGGGGACTTTGTCTCCTTTCTTAGCAAACCGTTTAAAAGCGGTTGCATAAAGGATATAAAATGAAAAGTTTATGGTTGCTACTGTTAATAACTATTTTTGCTTTTGCGGGTAAATTGGAAACGGTTGACGATAGTGAGCTATCGGATATTTCTGCACAAGGTTTTACACTTAATTATCAAGTGATGGATAATGCTATAAAAAATTCGCTCTCATACGGAGCTTATAAAAACAGTGATGCTATAAGAATAAACTCATCGCTTTTTAAATATGCGGGGGTTCCAAGTTCGCTTGTAGATTCAATTATGATAAGCGGTTTTGCTCAAAAGGATGCTTTTGTTCCTATTAATGCTGTAAATTCCGCAGTCAATGTTCCTATAAATATAGTTTTTGTTATGAATTCTAAAATTACAGGAGGAATAAATATAACAAATCAGCTTCAATCTGCTTTAAAGCCTTTTTGAAAGAGCATTCAGCTAATTCTTTTTGCTGAATGCTCTTTGGATAACAAAATATTCACATAATATGGTAGCGGGTTAATAGTGTGAATATCTTGTTATCTATATTATACTAAGTAAAATTTATTTTATCCTTAAGGACAAAAAAGTGGAGGTTTGGGAATTTTTGGCATATGCAAAAGAGCCTATAATGCTTATAATAAATATATTATTGCCGATATTAATAATAGTAATCTATTTAGAGATTTCCAAAAGGATTGAAAAACATTGATTAAGACTCTGTTTTTTATACTATTTTCTCTATCTTTGCTTTATGCTCAAAAAGAGTATTCAAAGGTGCCGATAATTATCGGTATGAAATTTGGCTCTTTTAAAATTTATCCCAAAACTGAAACTTCAAAAAGTGTAAATTCAAAATATTTGGTAAGACAGAAGATGGATTTTAGCTGCGGTTCCGCCGC
>JALVCR010000290.1 GCA_027009865.1 Campylobacterales bacterium | reverse complement strand
TAGAAAAGAAAATGAAGGAGCTTGCCTCCAAAAAACTTGAAATAGAAAAATATTATCTTCCTAAAAAAGAAGCTGTTGAGAAATTTAAAGATGATGATTTAAAACAGGAAGTTTTGAAAAATATTCCGGATGAGAGGGTATCTATCTACAGACAGGGAGACTTTGAGGATTTATGCAGAGGCCCTCATCTTCCAAATACCAAATATATAAAAAATTTCAAATTAACAAGAGTAGCCGGAGCATATCTCGGAGGCGATGAGAACGCCGAGATGCTAACGAGAATTTATGGCACTGCTTTTGCCGATAAAGAGAGCCTAAAAGAGTATCTTTATCTTTTGGAAGAGGCAAAAAAGAGAGATCACAGAAAGATAGGAAGCGAACTTAAGCTTTTTATGTTTGACGAACAAATCGGCGCAGGGCTTCCAATATGGCTTCCAAACGGAGCAAGACTTAGAAGCAAGCTTGAGAGGATGCTTTTTAAAGTTCATAGATTAAGAGGCTATGAACCGGTTAGAGGTCCTGAGCTTTTGAAATCCGAAGTTTGGAAGATAAGCGGCCATTATGAAAATTACGGCGAGAATATGTATTTTACCGAGATAGACGGGGTGGAATACGGCATTAAGCCTATGAACTGCCTTGGACATATCAAAGTTTATCAAAGCGATATAAGAAGCTACAGAGATTTGCCGCTTAAGTTTTTTGAATACGGTGTTGTTCACAGACATGAAAAAAGCGGAGTTTTGCACGGGCTTTTTAGAGTTAGAGAGTTTACTCAAGATGATGCCCACATCTTTTGCACTCCCGAACAGATAAAAAGCAATGTTTTAGAGATATTGGATTTTGTCGATAATATAATGAAAATTTTTGATTTTGAATATGAGATGGAGATATCGACAAAACCTGATAAAGCAATCGGAAGCGACGAGATTTGGCAAAAGGCCACGGATGCTTTAAAAGAAGCTCTTGATGAAAATAATCTTTCCTACGGAATAGATGAGGGAGGAGGAGCTTTCTACGGTCCAAAAATTGATATAAAAATAACTGACGCTTTGAAAAGAAAGTGGCAGTGCGGAACGATTCAAGTAGATTTCAATCTTCCGGAGAGATTTGACCTTCACTATATTGATGCAAATAACCAAAAGCAAAGACCGGTAATGCTTCATAGAGCGATTTTGGGCTCTTTTGAGAGATTTATCGGTATTCTAACCGAGCATACGGCGGGAGAATTTCCGTTTTTCATAGCTCCGACTCAAGTTATCATTATTCCAATCTCCTCTTCTCATGAAGAGTATGCAAAAGAGATAAAAGATCTTTTAATGCAAATAGAGGTGGATAGTGAAATTTTCTCTAAAAACGAGAGTTTGAACAAGAGAATAAGAACCGCTGAAAAGCAGAGAGTTCCTATGATTTTGGTAATAGGCGATGAAGAGGTTAAAAATAGAAGCGTGGCTTTAAGAGACAGACGAAAAAGAGAAAAGAAAAATATGAGTTTGGACGATTTTATCTTGTTAATAAAGGAGAAATTAGATGAGGTACACTTTTGAATAAAAAGAAGCAAAAAGAGGTTTTGCTCAATAGAGATATAAGAGCAAACGAAGTTAGGTGCATTGGAGACGACGGAGAGCAGTATGGAATAATCTCCAGAGACGAAGCTTTGGAGATAGCAGAAGAGAAAGGTTTGGATCTTGTTTTGATAGCTCCTGATGCCAAACCTCCCGTATGTAAAATTATGGATTACGGGAAGTTTAAGTATCAGCAGGAGAAAAAGAAGAAAGAGGCTAAAAAGAAGCAAAAGACGATAGAGACAAAAGAGATAAAACTCTCAGTTAAAATCGCCAAAAATGATATAGATTACAAAGTAAAGCATGCAAGAGAGTTTTTAGAAAAAGGCAAGCATGTAAAATTTAGAGTCTTTTTAAGAGGAAGAGAGATGGCAAATCCGCAAGCGGGAGTCGAGGTTTTAAATAATGTCTGGCCTATGGTTTCTGATATTGCGGATAAAGAGCATGAGCCTAAAATTGAGGGAAGATACGTAAATATGCTTGTCGTTCCAAAAAAAGATACAAAAAAGAAAAAATAAAAGTTTTTTTTGGTATAATTACGCCTCAATTTGAAAAGGAGAGCTAAATGCCTAAAATGAAAACGGTAAGAGGTGCGGCTAAAAGATTTAAACGCACTAAAAACAAAATAAAAAGAGGCTCGGCTTTTAGAAGTCATATTTTGACTAAAAAATCTCCAAAAAGAGAGAGAAAGCTAAGAGCTCCCAAATATGTTTCTAAAGTAGATGAGGCGGAAGTTAAACTCATGCTTTGCATGAGATAGTTTTTGGCGAGAGTCAATTAAAATTCCCCCTAAAAATTTAGGGCAAGTCCGCAAAAGGCGGCACCAAAAATAAAGGTTAAGGAATAAGATGAGAGTTAAAACAGGCGTAGTTAGAAGAAGAAGACATAAAAAGATTTTAAAACTTGCAAAAGGTTTCTATAGCGGAAGAAGAAAGCATTTTAGAAAAGCTAAAGAGCAATTAGAGAGAAGCTTAGTTTATGCATACCGCGATAGAAAGAGAAAGAAGAGAGATTTTAGAAGACTTTGGATAGTTAGAATCAATGCAGGATGTAGATTAAACGGTATAAGCTATTCTAAGTTTATTCATGGCTTAAATAAAGCCGGCGTAAAGCTTGATAGAAAAATTCTTGCCGATCTTGCGATGAATGACGCTCCTGCCTTTGCTAAGGTAGTTGAGACGGCAAAAGCGGCTCTTTAAAATTTAAAAGGCCTTTTGGCCTTTTTGTATAGAGGGGTGTCCGAGCGGTTGAAGGAGCACGCCTGGAACGCGTGTAAGGGCTAACCGCCCTTCGTGGGTTCGAATCCCATCCCCTCTGCCATTAACACTTTCTTTCACTCCAATTTGCTTTAAATCCCCTAAATTAAAATCCTTTATAAACGATAATGTTTCAAACGTTTTAAAGGATATTCAATGTATCTTAGAAAATTATTTATTACCTTTATTTTACTTATAAATTCAGTTTATTTGTCTGCCGATGAAGAGAGTTTTATAAAAGATATTTATAAAAGTTCTTTTCAAAGAGAGCCGTCCTTAGAAGAGATTTCATATTGGGAAAAAAGGCTGGATCAAAATTTATCTACCGCAACTTCAATGCTTTTATCCATTTATAAAAGTGATGAAATGAAAGATTTTGATTTAGATAATAAAGAGTTTATAAAAAGAACTTATAAAATTTTTTTCAATCGCTTTCCAAAAGAGGAAGGAGAAAATTATTGGCTAAATAAATTGAAAAACGGCTATTCAAGAGAACAGATATTTTATCATTTTGCTATGTCTAAAGAGTTTATTGATAGAAGTTTAAAAAATTTTGTAGTTCCTTTTGATGAAAATGATAAAAAGAGAGCTTTTATAAGCAGATTTTACTCTTTGATACTTTTTAGAGATTCAGATGAAGAAGGAATGGAGTATTGGTTTAAACATCTAAATAGACCTTTTGATACTGTAAAAATAGTAAAAAATTTTATCTTCAGCGATGAAATGGAGAAAAAAAGTTTAAAGCCAAAAGATTTTATAAAAATTTTGTATAGAGTTTTTTTTGATAGAGAACCAGATATTGAAGGGTTTGATTTCTGGCTGAAAGCTTTGAAGGAGAAGGGAAAAGAGTGGGTAGTATCGGCTATGACAGAGTCTTTAGAGTTTAAAAAATTAAGTGAAGAGATTTTTAAAAAAGAGAAATTTATCTTTCCAAAAAGAGAGTATTTCAAGATTTTAAAAACTGCCCAAATTAAGAGTTACACTCCTTTTGATGACGGCTATTACCAAAAAGGAGAGGATTTAAATTATTCAAGGGATGATAAAGATGGAATAGTATTTGACAATACTCTCTCTTTGATGTGGCAGGATAATGTAAAAGATGGCGGAGATATGCTTTCATTTGACGAAGCAAAAGAGTATTGTGGAAATTTAGAGCTTGGGGGATTTAACGACTGGAGGCTTCCTACAGAAAACGAGCTTGTAAATTTAGAAGCTTTTAGATATCTTCCCGGCTGGAGATATTCTTTGCCGAAAGTTTTCAAAAATGTAGATTCTTGGAAATTTTGGAGTCAAGATAGCTTCAAAGGGGATGACAGCAGAGCATGGGTGGTTTGCTACGGACAGGGATTTGCAAGAGTTTATCCTAAATCTACTCCTTTTCATACAAGATGTGTAAGAGGTAAAATATTAAAAAGGGAATTTAAACGTAATGAAAAGAAAGAGGTTGTAGAGTTTGGAGATCTTATATGGCAGGATAATTTTGAGACAAAGATTATAAAATTAAATTTTATGGAGGCTATAAACTATTGTGAAAATTTAAAATTTGGAGGATTTGGTGATTGGAGACTTCCAAATGCTAAAGAGCTGTTTATGATAGGGGATAGAAAAAAAGTTTATCCCTCCATAGCTTCAGTTTTTAAAAATATTGCTAATGGATTTTATTGGAGTTCAACTACCTATCAAAGATTTAATGATGAGGGATGGAGAGTAAATTTTAACACAGGGGAAATGGAGCATACGAAGAAAAATAGTTTGGGATATGTAAGATGTGTTAGAGATAAAAAATAGTAGAATATGTAAAAATATTTTGGAGTAATAAAGTGAAAAAAATAAAAGATATTTTATTTTGGCTTCTTTTTGTAGTGGCTGCGCTGTTTTTTGCATATCAGAAAGGGTATATTTTAGCTCCTTTCCCCTCCATTTTGCCAAAAGAGGCTTATAATTTGATACAAAACGATAAAAATCTGACTATTTTGGATGTCAGGGAAAATAGTGAATATAAAAGCGGGCACATAAAAGGGGCTCTTTTGATTCCTGTAGGAAGTTTGTCCGTTAATTTAAGTAAACTACCAAAAGATAAAAAAATTTTAGTCTATTGCAGAAGCGGGCATAGAAGTTTAAACGCTTCAAGAGTGTTGGAGAAAAACGGATTTCATCCTATTAATTTAAAAGGGGGAATAGAGGAGTGGAGAAGGGAGAAATTACCCGTAGAGTAGGGCTTATTTTCTCATCATAGATGAGGGGTCAACTCCTTCTTCCAAAATAACTATTTCCACTCTTCTGTTTTGCTGTCTTCCCGCAGCCGTTAGGTTGCTTGCTACCGGATACTCCTCTCCATATCCTTTAGCTATTATTCTGCTTGGATCTATCCCTCTTTCTATTAAAGCCCGTTTTACAGAATCAGCTCTTCTTTGAGATAATTTTAAATTATAAGCTTTACTTCCTCTGCTGTCAGTATGCCCTTCTATTAAAACTTTTCTGTTTGGATAAGCTTGCAGGAATTGAGCCAGTTTATCGATGCTTCTCATGGCTCCTGGAAGAAGGTCGGCTTTGTTGGTTTCAAACAATACGTCTCCAAGTGTTAAAACAAGACCTCTTTTTGTATGTTTGGCATGAAGCTCTGCAAGTTGTTGCTGAAGTTTTCTTGTTTTTTCCTGTTCGGCTTTAATTCTCTCTTTTTCAGCTTTTATCTGCTCTTCTGTAGATTTTAGAAGTTTGCTTTTTTCTTCTATCTCTCTTTTTGCTCTCTCTATTTCGGCCTCTCTTGCCTCTAAAATTACTCTATTTTTAATTTGTTTTAACTCTTCTATCTTTTTTAAAGCTTCTTTCCTTTTTGCTATTTCTTTTGCTATTTGAACTCTTCTTTTTGCCAAATAGGCAAGATGATTCATCTCTTTTTTACTTTCAGCAGCCTGGGCTTTTTTTAGAGTCTTTTGTGCTTCATAAAGCGCTATTGGGGCATTTTCTTGAACTTTTACATCTTGTTTTGTTTTTTCATAAAGCATTTTTGCTTCTTTGAGCTCAGGGGTTGGTTCTTGTTTGCATCCGCTTATAATCAGCGCTATTACAGCTGTGCTTGCTAAAAAAATTGTTTTTTTCATCTATTATCTCCTTATCTTTTCAATCTCTCTATTTCAGCTTTCAAGGCATTTATGCTATCAAGTATCTCTTGGGCTATTTTTTGGGTCTCTTTTGTTCTGCTTTTTTCCTCTGCAAGCTCTGCGTCAACTTTAGCCTCTTTGGCTATCATTGCGGCCTCTTCATATTGTTTGTCTTTTAAAAGCATTTTGGCTTTTTCTAACTTCTCTTTTGCTATTTTAAGCTCTAAAGGAGCATAAATTTGAGCTTTGTTATCGCTTGCTCTGTTAATTGCCGATTCAGCGCTGCTTATCCTATCGAGCGGAGGATTTTTTGAAGCACATCCACTTAAAAATATTGTAAAAGCTATCGATAAAATTGAGCTACTCAAAATTTTATCTTTTATTTTGAACATTTTCCTTTTCCTTTTTTAAAATTCTTATAATTTTTAAAAAGATTATACTCTTAAGCAAGTAACAATCTCCTTAAGATATTACTAAAAGATAATTAATGAAGTTTTTTAACTTTCTTTGCGTATTTCTAAAACTAAAGCATAAGTCTTATCATCAATATAAATGGGAGATTCTTTTAATATTTTAAGAAGAGGAGAAATTTCTGTAATGAGTTTTACTTCTTTGGCTTTAATTAAAACTCCTAAACTACCAATAACTTTAATTCCAAAACTTTTAGCAAATTTTTTGGCTTTTTTATCATCACAAAGTAAAAAATCAGCATTTTTTTCATTATATAAAGTAATTGCTTCACTCTCTCCTTTACCTAAAGAGATATTGAAATTGGTATTTGAATTAATATCTAAAACACGGTCTTTGCAATAATTTGCAAGTTTGATTGATTCATCTTTATCTTTTTTACATATTTCATTATAGACTGCTCTTGGAACATAAACTTTACCAAATAATTTTTCAAGTAAATCTAATTTGTCTATAATAGCAAGAGTTATCAAAGCTGAACTATTAGCAATAAGCATCATAATTTACTCATTAATTTTAATTCATCTTCTAATTCATTTTTTTCATAGGTAATAACCGGTATTTCATTTTTTTTACATTCTTTTATAAAGTCATATAAAGAGAGATTGGCA
>JALVCR010000289.1 GCA_027009865.1 Campylobacterales bacterium | reverse complement strand
CCCTATATCAATGTCGATCCCGGCACAATGAGTCCCTTTGAACACGGAGAGGTTTTTGTAACGGCTGACGGAGCCGAAACCGATTTAGATATCGGTCATTATGAGAGATTTTTGGATACCAATCTATCAAAATTAAACAACATAACAACAGGCCAAATATATCTATCGGTAATAGAGAAAGAAAGAAGAGGCGATTATCTTGGAAAGACAATTCAGGTAGTTCCCCATATTGTAAACGAAATAAAAGATAGAATCAAAACAGCCGGAAAAGATAAAGATATCTTAATAATTGAGATAGGCGGAACGGTTGGAGACATTGAGAGCCTTCCATTTTTGGAAGCTATAAGAGAGATGAAAGCAGAAGTTGGAAAACAGAGAGCTATGTTTATTCACGTAACTCTTATCCCCTTTATAAAGGCAGCCGGAGAGCTAAAAACAAAACCGACCCAACACAGCGTTCAAGAATTAAGAAGAATAGGAATCACTCCCCATATGCTAATTTGCAGAACCGAGCATAAACTTCCAAAAGAGCTTAAATTAAAGCTCGCGTCATCTTGCGGCGTTGAAAAAAATTCAGTTATAGAAGCAGCCGACGCAGCCTCTATTTATAAAGTTCCGCTAAACTTTCTAAAAGAGAATATCTTAGAGCCAATTTGCGAAAATCTCTCTTTGGGAAAATTAAATCCCGATATGGAGGAGTGGGATTTTCTGGTAAAAAGAGTGATAGCTCCAAAAGATGAAGTTACTATAGGTTTTGTGGGAAAATATGTGGGACTTAAAGAGTCTTACAAATCCTTAATAGAAGCTCTAACTCATGCGGGAGCTCATTTAAATACCAAAGTTAATATAAATTGGATAGACAGCGAAGATATAGAGGGGGGCAATACAAAAAGTTTGGAGAATGTGGACGGGATTTTGGTAGCCGGCGGATTCGGACACAGAGGAGTGGAAGGAAAAATAGAGGCTATCAGATTTGCAAGAGAGAATAAAATTCCCTATCTTGGGATATGTCTTGGAATGCAGCTTAGTTTGATAGAGTTTGCAAGAAATGTTTTAAAACTTGAGGACGCAAACTCCCACGAATTTGATAAAGATTGTAAAAATCCGATAATATATCTAATAGACGAATTTATAGACACAAGCGGCCAAAAACAGATAAGAACCCAAAAAAGCCCGCTTGGAGGAACAATGAGGCTTGGAGAATATGAGTGTATAACAAAAAAAGGCTCTCTTTTGAGAAAAGTTTATGACAATCAAGAGAAAATTTACGAAAGACACAGACACAGATATGAAGCAAACCCCAAATATAAAGAGATGTTTGAGAAAAAGGGGATGATAATAAGCGGAGAGTCAAAAGAGGGGCTTATAGAAGCAGTTGAATTAAAAAATCATCCCTGGTTTATAGGAGTTCAGTTTCATCCCGAATTTACCTCAAGATTACAAAATCCAAACAAAGTAATCAAAGGATTTATAGAAGCCTCTTTAAAGAATAAAAATTAATTATGGCTAAGCTTTTAACAAAAGAAGATATATTTCATATCCTCTCAAAGCGCTTTGAAAACGACAAGTGCAAAAAGCTATCCATGCTTCCCTCCCCTTTTTTATTCAAAGATATAAAAAAAGCTGCCGTTAGAATAAAAGAGGCCATAAAAAGAGGCGAAAAAATAGCGATAGTAGGGGACTATGACGTTGACGGAGTGGTATCTTCGGCAATTATCAGCGAGTTTTTTGATGATTTAAAAATAAATTATAAAATCAAAATTCCTGATAGATTTAAAAACGGATACGGAATAAGCCCTCAAATTGTAGAGGAACTTGATGCTGATTTGATAATAACCGTAGATAACGGAATAACAGCGATTGATGCGGCCGAAGTTTGCCAAAAAAGAGGAATTGATCTAATAATTACCGATCATCACACCCCGATAAACACTCTTCCTAAAGCTTTTGCAATTATTAATCCAAAACAAAGCGGCTGCGGTTTTCCATCCACAGAAATTTGCGGCGCTCAAGTGGCGTGGTATCTTTGCGCGGCTTTAAAAAAAGAGCTCTCAATCAATTACGATCTATCCAAATTCTTAGATATACTCGCAATAGCCATTATAGCCGATATGATGGAGCTTAAAGATATCAACAGAACGATGGTAAGAAGCGGGCTTCAATATCTAAACAAATCCAAAAGATTCTCCATTCAGGCAATAAAAACAGCATTTGACAAAGAGGAGTTTACAAGCGAGGATATCTCCTTTTTATTAGCTCCTCTTTTAAACAGCGCCGGAAGAATGGATCATGCCAAAATATCATATAACTTTTTAAAATCAAAATCACTAAGAGAAGCTTTTTTAACACTTGAGCATCTAATAGAGCTAAATAACAGAAGAAAAGAGACAGAAAGAGAGCTTCTACAAAAAGCCGAGGAGTTTGTTCAAAAAGATAAACCTATAATAGTGGCGTGGGGTGAGAATTGGCATGAGGGAGTAATAGGCATAGTAGCCGCAAAACTTGTTAAAAAATATGAAGTTCCGGTAATTTTGTTCTCCATAAACAAAGATATAGCAAAAGGCAGCGCAAGAAGTGTAGGAGATATAGATATTATAGAAATTATAAAAAAAGAGAAAGATATTTTAATAGGCTACGGAGGGCATAAGGGAGCTGCCGGAATATCCTTAAAAAAAGAGAACCTTGAAATCTTCAAAAAAAGGATGGAGGATAGATTTAGCAAAATCCCAAAAGAGATGTTTTTGCAAAAAGAGGAGATTTTAGGAGAGATAGATCCAAAAGCGATAGATTTTCAGCTTCTAAAAATCTTAAACTATTTTGAGCCTTATGGACAAGAAAACCCGATTCCACTATTTGTTATAAAAGATGCTTACGTAAAAATAGATAAATTGATTGGAAAGAATAAAAATCATCAAAAACTGATTTTACAAAAAGAGTTTGCCACACTGGAATCTTTAGACTTTAATTTTGAAGAGAGAGCAGTTAAGGGAGACAAGATAAATATTATCTTTTCAGTCTCAAAAAACGTATTTAGAGGCATAATAACTCCACAGCTTTTAATAAGAAAAATAACTAAAAATAAAAACTAAATATTTTTCTCTCTTAATTAAAAAATAGTATTAAAAGATAAATTCATACCTTTATATTTCTTACGAAGAATAAAAAGTATAATTTTCTATAAGCTTTCAAAAAAAGCTAAACAAGGAGTCTTAAAATGAAAATCAAAACATCTGTTTTACTATTTTCGATTATTTCCACAAGCTTTGCTTTCTCGATAGAGATAAATCCGATAAAGCCAGTTAGCGTAACAAAACCATCCATTCCCTCAGTTGCAAATATTCAAAAACCGCAAATTCCGCAAATAGATACGCAAATAAAAAATCAAACTCCAAATATATCAATAGATAATCCATCTTCAAAAATTAAAGAAAAGAGCAAAGAAGTTCCCCATCTTGGAGAGATGGCCGATTTTCCAAAAGAGAAAGGAGATATCTATACTCTAAATAACGGAAAGGCTATAAAAATATTTTGGGCAGATACTTACGATAATGAAAC
Source organism: Campylobacterales bacterium (assembly GCA_027009865.1). GTDB lineage: Bacteria > Campylobacterota > Campylobacteria > Campylobacterales > JAADDG01 > JAADDG01. The sequence goes on along the minus strand of JALVCR010000289.1, from coordinate 3,495 downwards.
GGGATGGGAGATTTATAAAGACGGAAAACTGATAGATACGCTGCCTATAAACTCAACCAAATTTGTAGATAGGGATATAGTAGACGGCGAGAGCTATGTATATGAGATAGCGCCCCTTTTTAACGAAGGCAAAGGAGATGTTATAAAAACCGAAGTATCGATAATTGATAAAAGCAACGAAATCCAAAACTATATATCTCAAATCCAGCAAAAACTAATAGGCTCCAAACCAAGCAAAGAAGAGATTCAAAACTACTCTAAAAAACTGCAAAATGGAGTTAGCATAGCAAAAATTATAGAAGAGATGATAAAGAAAAAAGAGTTTCAGCCAACTTATCAAAATGATAAAGAGTATATACAAAAACTATACCAAGCTCTTTTTGACGAAGAGATAGAGAGCTTCATATTAGAGGATTTAATTGACAAATTAAACTCAACAGAAATTTCCAAACCGGAAATTTTATACTATTTTGTAAATTCCAAAAAATTTCAAGATTACACCAATTCAAAAGGGATAGAGGGAGCAGATCCAGATAATATAAAAGCACAAAAAAAGCTTGAAAAATTATCCGATTTTGTAAAAAGAATGTATACAAAAGCCCTATCAAGAGATGCCGAAAAGGGAGGGTTTAACTACTGGGTTATAGAGCTTCTTAGCAAAAGAAAAACTCCAAAACAGATAGCTAACTTCTTTTTTAATTCAAAAGAATTTAAAGATAAACACCTATCCGATAAAGAGTTTTTGGATAGAATATATTTAACAATTATGGGAAGAAAACCGGATAAAAGCGGATATGATTACTGGCTGCAAAGACTTGCAAACCACTCCACAGACAGACAAAAAATAATAGACTCTTTCATAAACTCCAAAGAATTTAAAAATCTTGAAAAAGAATATGGGCTAAGCTCTTAAGCTTAGTCCAGTTTTTCTAAAAAAATCCTTCTTATAGACGATATTCTACTATATCAAACCCAAAGGATATAAATGAGCGCTCCAAGAGCTAAAGAGATTTTGGACGAAGAGATAAAACTGCAACCAAATACCTATATAATGAGCAAAACCGACAAAAGAGGCTTTATAACCTACGCAAACGACTATTTTATAGAGATATCGGGATACTCAAAAGAGGAGCTGTTAGGCGCAAATCACAATATCGTAAGACATCCCGATATGCCAAGAATCATTTTTAAGCTTCTTTGGGAGAGAATTTTAAAAGGGGAAAATATCTACGCTCTTGTTAAAAATCTGGCAAAAGATGGAAGATACTATTGGGTGGTAACCGATTTTGATATAGAGAGAAACGATAAAGGAGAGATAACGGGATTTTACGCTTTTAGAAAAGCTCCTCCACGAAAAGCGATAGAGGAGATTATTCCTCTTTATAAAAAATTAAACGCTTTGGAAGAGACGGGAGGAATGAAGAAATCAAGAGAATATTTGGAAAATTTTTTGGAAGATAAAAATTTAACATATGATGAGTATATAGACTATCTGCTTGGAAACAGCTCTATTTTTAAAATATGGTTTAAAGCTATGAAAAAAATATTTAAATAAACTCCCACAATAGATATAATATCCTCTAAAAAAGGACTTTTTATGATTCCTTACAGCAGACAATCTATAGACAAAGAGGATATTAAAGCCGTAGTGGAGGTTTTAGAGAGCGACTTTATAACTCAAGGCAAAAAAGTAGAGGAGTTTGAAAAAAAGACAGCCTCATTTTTGGAAAGAAAATTTGCTATTGCCTTTAACTCAGGAACAGCCGCACTACACTCGGCCTATTTTGCCGCCGGAATTTCAAAAAATGATGAGATTATAACAACTCCTATAAGTTTCCTTGCCACTTCAAACGCCGCTTTATATCTACAAGCAAAACCTGTATTTTGCGATGTAAAATATAACGGGCAAATAGATGAAAATAAAATAGAAAAACTGATTTCCAAAAAAACAAAAGCGATAGTGCCGGTAGATTTTGCCGGAATAACTCCTAATATAGAGAAAATAAAAGAGATTTGCAAAAAACATAATTTGCTATTAATAGAAGATGCATGCCATGCTTTTGGAACGAAAATAAAAGAGAAAAAAGCCGGATATTTAGCCGATATAGCATGCTATAGCTTTCATGCTATAAAACCGATAACAACGATAGAGGGCGGGCTTTTGGCCACCGATGACGAAGAGATATACAAAAAAGCAAAAATATTCAGAAATCATGGAATGATTCATAAAAAAGCCTATCTAAGAGATATGATATATTTAGGATACAATTACAGATTAAGCGATGTAGCCGCCGCCCTTGGCATAAGCCAGCTTAAAAAAATAGACTCCTTTTTAAAAAAAAGAGAAGAGATAGCAAAATATTATGATGAAAGATTTGATAAAAATCCATACTTTTCCACAATCAAAGTTCCTTTAGAAATTAAAAGCTCATATCATCTATATCCGATTCTTTTTTTTAGAGATTTATGGTGCGAAAAAGAGGATATATACCAAAAATTGATAGAAGAGAAAATAGGCGTTCAGGTTCACTACCGCCCTATCTACCAAAACAGTTATTACAGAAAACTATACAAAAACTTAAAGCTGACAAACGCCGAAGAGTTTTATAAAGCTGAACTCTCAATACCTTGCCATCAAAATATGAGCCTAAAGGATGCAAAGTTTGTTGCCGATACTCTATTTAGAGTTTTAGAAAGCGCAAAAAGGTGTAAGTTATGGTAGATAGGAATATTTTCGTAATCATTCAGGCAAGAGCAAATTCGTCAAGACTAAAAGAGAAAGTTCTTCTACCCCTATGCCAAAAGAGCGTGCTTGAGATAATGATAGAGAGACTTTCTCATTTTAAGGATAACATAATAGTCGCCACTACCAAAAATAAGGAAGATGATAAAATAGTCTCTATATGCAAAAGAGTAAAAGTAAAATATTTTAGAGGCGATGAAGAGGACGTATTAAAAAGGTATTATGAGGCCGCAAAAGCTTTTGATGCCAAAGAGGGGGATATAATAGTAAGAGTTACGGCCGATTGTCCTTTGATAGATCAAAATATTTTAAAACAGGCTCTGGATCTATATTCAGTTTATGAGTGCGATTATGTAAGCAATACAATTATCAGAACATACCCAAGAGGACTTGACGTGGAGGTTTTCGGTTTTGAAACTTTAAAAGAGGCAGAAAAAAGGGCTTTGGAAAAATATGAAAGAGAGCATGTAACCCCGTGGATTATAAAAAATAAAAAAACGGTTCCATTAATAGATGATGAAGATAATTCCCACTACAGGCTTACTTTAGATGAAGAGGACGATTATTTGGCGATAAAAGAGCTGTATGAGATTTTAAACTGTAAAAGCGATTTTAACTATAAAACATTAATAAGAACTTTAAAACTGTTTCCATATATCAGCGCAATAAATCAAAATGTTAAACAAAAAGAGTATGAATATTCTATTTAGGTGCGACAGCTCCGATAAAATAGGCCAAGGACATATAAGAAG